>JAUQWR010000527.1 GCA_030835065.1 Candidatus Kapaibacterium sp. | reverse complement strand
AGGTTTACCTGCTTGGGAGGTCAATATAATGGCAACTCATTATATTTGACAGGAACAAATCAATTTTTTGACTTTATCGGTTCCCATTTTAGGAATAAAGGAACTGGAACTGTCAAATCTCTGCTCATGATGTTTGCAGTCAAAAAAATTGTAGCAGAATCAGATACTATTGTATTTATTGGAATGGCAAAAACAAAAAATGATACCATAAATTATACATCTCAGATCTGCTCAGCATTCTTAAGTGCAGGTATCGATACTACTCGATTAAAAGATTCTTCTGTAATCATGACAGAATTCGAATTTGATTATCCAATTGAATTTTACAATGAATTTGCAGTATTTGTTCAAACAGCTAATAGCTCTCCCAGCCAATCAATTCCTTTTTTCAGAAATGATTCTATTGTAGTGCTGGCAAACTACCCAGGAGATGCAAAAGGAAATAAAACAACTGCAGTACTAATAAATATGAATGGCAACTTACAACATTATTATTTAGACGATCTTGGTTTTCAAACTCCTGAAGGAAAATCAATGGATATTGATCTAATGATTTTCCCTATCATAGATAAAACCAATTCAATTAATGAAGATGCAAGCAATTTATCATTAAGTTTTGAACGAATATTTCCAATTCCTTGCAATGATATAATAAATATTGAAATTACTAATAATACAAATCATCAAGCAAAAATTTCAATTTATGATATTAATGGAAATAAGTTTGGTGAAAAATTCATCCAAAATGACATTTGCAGTTTTGATATATCCGAATTGCCTAAAGGCACATACTACATAACACTAGTAGCTGGAAACGAAAAGGTTGCTAGTAAATTCAGCAAATAGTTGCGGCAAAAAAAGGGCTATCTCATAAGTAATTTCTTTAGCAATATAATACTTTATATGATAGCCCTTTCCTTTAAAAAAAACTCTAATATTATTTTTGCAATTTGTTTCATTTAAACTATATTTTTCTAAAACACGATTATTCGGCTCAATTTTGAGATATTTTTATTCTTACTCATCTTTACTTCGTGTTACTTTGTGCTACCATTTCTTAGTTCTTCTTCGTATTTTTATTAAAGAAGGAGAACAATGAACACCAAGGTTTTTAATGCTTGAATTCATTGCTTTCCTCTTGACTTTGTGTAACTTTGTGTGTACTTTGTGTAACTTTGTGCTACTATTTCTTACTTCTTCTTCGTTTTCTTATTCAAGAAGGAGCACAAAGGGCACTAAGTTTTTACACAAAGGACACTAAGTTTCTTAAGAATTTCATTATCACTTTAACTTCTCGACTTTGTACTACTATTTCTTAGTTCTTCTTCTTTACTTTCTACCACTGCAGAATTCTGTTATATCTATACTAATTCACATAAATTAAATACTTGCTACATACTTATTAGAAAAAAAAAGGCTTTTACTTATCAATATTGACAAATAAAAGCCTAAAAACATATCAAAATAATTTAAAACTGTTTCAAATCCAGGGCAAGCGAAAACCTATGCAAATGAGCAGCTTCGCCATATCTAGTATAAGCATAATCAAAATTAAAATTTTTAGTAACGATACCCAATCCAGCAGAAATACCGGTCAATCCTTTATTTTGCTTGCTAGCAGTAACCGATCTAATCATATTTTCATATCCTGCACGCAATTGAATATACTTACCAATATAAAACTCACCACCCAAAGAAAAATTCTTCAATTTATCGACAAACTTATCAGTTTCATCAGCAAGATGGTGGAGACTAAAATTGACTAACAAAGGCAAGCCTTGGAGTCTATGATTAATACCTGCTCTAATATCAATTGGAGGATTTTCAGAAACACCACCAATTTTAGACAATTGAGTACCTGCATGAAGAATAGACAATCCTACATTTGTACGATTATCCTTGAGTTTATATAGCAAGCCTGCATCTACTGCCACAGCGCTTGTAGAATATTTTTCCAAACTTACAAACATAAACTTAAGCGTAGCGCCATAGTAAAGATTAGTATCTAAAATATTGGAGTATGAAAAGCCAAAAGCTAAATCATTAGCTCCAAAAGTAGAACCCGACAAATTTCCCTTATCATCTGCATAATCGAATGAGCCATTACTGGTAAACACCAAATTAGCACTTACTACACCGATATCATCCAATTTTCTTACATAAGAAATATTACCGGAATTAATATCCAACACATGTTTCAGGAAAGTAACCGAAAAATCTTTGTCTTGCACTGTAGAAATACTAGCAGGATTATAAAAAACAACTGACGGATCGTTGGTAATAGAAACAACCGCGCCAGAAAGCGCAGCTGCACGAGCATTTGAGATATACCTTAAAAAATTAAACGGAGTCTCTTCTGAGTACAAATTGAAACTGCAAAGCAATATTCCACTCAATATCATTACAATTTTTTTAAAATTCATATATATTCCCGTTTATAATTTCAAAAAAAGTACAAAAAATCACAAACACTCCTCATAGATTGTTCAATTTAACAAACAATAAGACAATAAGATATAGAAATTATTTCTTATCTGCAATTTTTTTAATTTCGTCCACAAATATTTTAGGAGGGCGAATCGGCTTACGAGTTTCGGCATCCAAAAAACTATGGAGAGTATAGCCTTCGCAGATCAGAGTGTCGTCCCTAAAAATTTTATAATTAAACTTAAGAGTAGGAGCAATATCCCATTGCAAATGAGCTTCGACTTCGAGCAAATCATCATAAAAAGCAGGAGATTTATACGAAGCAAAGGACTCAAGCAAGGGCAGAAAATAGCCTTGATTTTCGAATTTAATATAAGCCATACCATGGCTGCGCATCAATTCGGCACGCCCCACTTCGAAATACGTAAAATAATTACCATTATATACCACGCCCATCTTATCTGTTTCTTCGTACCTTACTCTTATCTGGGCTCTGTTTTTAATATCAATCAACATTCTTATTTCAAATTAATGATTAAACCAAAAGGAAAATTAACAAATTATTTGATTAGAAACAAAATCATACAGATCCAAAACCAAATAACATATTATAAGTGAAATTGTAACAGGAGAAAAGTTAATTATTTTTACATCAGAAGTATATATATTTCTTATTA
>JAUQWR010000526.1 GCA_030835065.1 Candidatus Kapaibacterium sp. | reverse complement strand
ATTCTTTAGGAGGATAAATGTTTCTGCATATTATTAATTATACTGTCCGTGGCATGATAATACTATTAGGCGTTCTTTTGCTTTCTGGGATTATTAATGTAGGTACTGCCGATTCAACTTTTATTAAAGTTATGGGGGTAGTGTTCATTTTGTTCGGTATATATCGTATTAGTATTTATAGGATGCAGTCCAAAAAATATAATTTCTCAATTAGCGAGGAAGAAAATGATGAAATTGAAAAATAATCTCCTGATTGCGCTAGTATTGATCTCATTTTTTGCTTTTTTAGCTTGTGATGATCAAAAACCACAAGCTAAAAATTCTGACACTGAGACAATGAATTCCGGCAAATTAACTGTTTATTGTGATGAATCATTAGCTGAAAAGCTAGATTCTGTAGTTCAATGGTATAAAGCAGCTAATCCCAAAGTTGAATTTACTTATAAAATTGACAATTCCAGAGCTGTAATGGCAAAATTGCTTGCAGGAGAAGCACGCGCAATTGTGATTGGCAGAGATTACCTCAAAGACGAGGACTCTTTGATGAAAGTTTATAAAGTTCAAAAACATCAGTCTATGGAAATCGCAAGCGATGCACTTACTTTTTTTGCAAATCCAGATCTAAATATTGATACATTAAATCATGCTCAAATTGTTGATGCTCTAACATCTCCCAATCCAAATCTGAAAGCAAGCCTTCCAAAATTAAATGATGAACCACTTTTTGTAGTTCCTGCAGCAAATAGTTCAGAATATGCCAATATTATGAGCTTGGTTACTAAAGGCAAAAAATTAAATTCTAAAGTAAAAATTTTAAAAGACTACAAAGATGTAATGGAATTTGTAAAAAACAATAAAAATGCGATTGGTGTTGGATTTTTATTGAATTCTATTGGAAGTCCGTATCATAAATTAATTTCGATTGGCTATAATGACTCTACAGGAAAATATATAAATCCTAAACCAGTTCATCAAGCCTATATATTACAGAATTTATATCCATATGTAGTAAAATATAAAGTGTTATTGCTCGAAGACAGAAAAAATCTGCCATTTTGGTTTGCAGCTCATATGAGCCGCGAAGCACGAGTAACAACATATCTAAAAAATATTGGAATTGTACCAACTTATGCAAAATTTGTATTAATAAAAGAGGACTAAAATGAGGATACTGATTAGTATTGCTATCTTTATTTCATTTGCGTTTAATGCTTATTCTCAATCAGCACTCGAGCAAATGAAAAGTTTCGTAAGCGAAGGCAGCTACGAAAAAGCAGCAAATTTAATTCCTGATGCTGTAGCAAAAGAACCAAAGAATCTAAACTTGATGATGTATGCTGCAGACATATATTTAGAATTAAACAAATATGCTGAAGCTGTAAAGGTATTAGAAAAAGCTAAGGATATTGATGATACACCAGACGTATTATTGAAGCTGGGCGATGCTTTAGCATATAATGGAAATTTCGCCGAAGGTATTAAGTTTGTTAATAAGGCAATAAAAGAAGATAAAAATAATGCTGACTACTATATGGTGTTAGGTAATATATATCTTAGAGCCGATTCAATTTCTCAAGCTAAACTAATGTATGGAAGAGCTAGAGAAATCGACAAAAAGAATCCCAACTCGTTTATTGGTATTGGAGATATATATTTCAAACAAGGCGTCTACGACTTGGCATTTACAAACTATAAAGAAGCTTTGACTATCAATCCAAGACTTCTTGATGCCAGAATTAAAATGGCTCAATGCTTGTATTGGCTTGCTAATCGCGAAGTAGATAATGATTTGAGAAATCAATTGTTTACAGATGCATTGACAGAATGGAACAATATTACTTTAGAAGATCCAAAAAATGCACGTGCATGGTTCGAACAAGGCAAAATATTTTTCTATGCAAAACAATGGAAAAATGCTGCTGTAGCATTAAATAATTTTGTTGCACTTCGTCCATCCGGTTCTTTAGGCAGATGGTATTTGGCGCAATCATATTATGAATTAAGATTATTTGATTCAGCAAATATTCATTTGATTGTAGTAGAAAAAGAAATTGACTCAGTAAGCAAAAAAGCAAAATTAATGAGTGCTCGCTCGTATTATGGAATGAGCCAATATGCAGAAGCAAATGCTAAGTATAAAGAAATCGCAGCAGTAGAACCATTACCTGTCGAAGATTTAAGACGTCAAGGTCAATCTGCTTTGAACTCTAAAGATACTACTACAGCAATTGCTGTTTGGAAAGAAGCAATTAATAAAGATCCAGAAAATAATTGTCAATTGATGTATATACTTGGTACTTCGTTGAATAGAATGAAACGATACGACGAAGCAATTGAGATTTTGACCAAACGATTGACAACAAATTCATGCCAAGATAGCTTGGTGAGTACAATTCATTACTTTATCGGCTTAGCATCATTCTTCTCAGGGAAAAATGATGAAGCTATAAAAGCATTTGAAGCATCATTGGCAACAAATCCGAATAATACATGGGCTTTAGTATATTTAGCAGATGTTTATGCAGCAAAATCAGACTTAGCAAAATCTGAAGAAACATTTTTGAAAGCAATTCAAATTGCTAAAACTGATAAAGTTAAGTATAAAAATGAATTGAACCAATCATACTTCAAAATTGCAGGTATGAAATTGGATGCAAAAAAATTCGGTGAATTAGAAAAGATTACAAAAGCATGGATCGAAGATATGCCCGATTCAGAATTTGGAAATTTATTTATGGGATTTGCACTTCAAGGTCAAAATGATGTAGCTGGTGCTTGTAAATATTATCGCCAAGTGTTGAAAATTAATCCCGAAAATAAGAATGCAAAAGAAAGTGTAAAGAAAATTTGCGGTAATTAATAAAAAATAATCTAAAAAGACCGATTTTTTTTCGGTCTTTTTTTGTTTGCCAAACGAGATTAAAAAATAATCATAATATATACTTAACTAAATTTATTGAAAAATTTTTAAAAATGTGTCAAATATTGCAAATTTTATTAAAAAATATTACAATAATTGAAAAACGTGAATTTAATTTTAGATTCATTATAAGCATTTGACAAATATTGGCAAGTTGTTGAAAAATATTCAATAAATGCGATCTAAAAATGTTTGGAAAAATAAGTTTCTGTTCGTAAATTTGTAAGATATGTTTTGATGGTATATTAAAATGATTAAGATACGCATACACGGGATAAAGGACGGCCAGCATGATATTAAGCTGAGCGTGCCAGTAGATGAAATAGATGAGATGTTCCCGGAGTTCTTTGGAAATATAGACTTAGAAGGAAAGCTTCGTAAAATTGGAAATAGATTTTCTTTCGTCGGACAAGTAAAATGCCAAGCAAAACTAGTATGTGATTTGTCTTTGGAAGAATATACAGAATTGATCGAATCTGATATTAATGTGTCATTTTTGGCAGATACAACACTTTTTACACTCCATGGAGATAAAGAAGTGGCAGATTTCGAAGAAAAAATTGTTCACGAAGACGACGAATATTATGATATTTCATACGAAGTGAGCGAAGCATTGGCTGTGCAACTTCCAATGAAAAGAATTGCTCCGGAATATAGAGACAAAAATTTAGAAGATATATATCCTTTTGTAGTCGATAAGCAAGAGGAAATACCAGAAGAGCCAGTCGATGATAGATGGGCTGCTCTAAAAAAATTGAAATTTAATTAAGTATATTTATATTGGGATAGAAAAAATGCCAAATCCAACACGCAAATTTTCGAAGTCTCGTAGAGACAAAAGACGTACACATTATAAAGCAACAGCTTCACAGTCGACTGTTTGCCCAAATTGCGGTGCTGCAAAATTAAATCACTTTGCATGCCCAGAATGTGGCTATTATAACGGTAGAAAAGCAGTAGCTTCTGTATAATTTGTAATGCGCGCTGTCGCGAGATTTTGAGTTTTATGTTTTATAGTTCCTTGGCGGTTTTTTGCCGCCAAGAGAACTGATATATATGCGCAAGGAAATCTCTCCACA
>JAUQWR010000525.1 GCA_030835065.1 Candidatus Kapaibacterium sp. | reverse complement strand
TGCCTGCTAATCCTGAATTCAAGAGATTACTTTCTGTTGCTGATTACTTAGTCAAGAAATCTGTTTGGATTGTCGGTGGCGACGGTTGGGCTTATGATATTGGCTATGGTGGTTTGGATCACGTGATTGCTTCGGGCATGAACGTTAATATTCTTGTTTTGGATACTGAAGTGTATTCAAACACAGGCGGTCAAACTTCTAAAGCTACTCCATTAAGTGCAGTTGCAAAATTTGCTGCTGGTGGCAAGCCCACTCGCAAAAAAGACTTGGGCTTGATTGCTATGGCTTATGGAACTGTTTATGTTGCTTCTGTTGCTTTAGGCGCTAAAGACGACCAAGTTATTAAAGCTTTCATCGAAGCTGAAGCTTATGATGGTCCTTCGATTATCATTGCTTATAGCCATTGTATTGCTCATGGTATCAATATGGAAGCTCCTTTGGTTCACCAAAAAGCTGTTGTGGACTCAGGTCAGTGGCTCTTATATCGCTATAGCCCTGAAAGAGGTATGACTGGTCAAAATCCATTAATTCTCGATTCTAAACCTCCAAAAATGCCGGTTTCAGAATTTATGAATATGGAAAACCGTTTCAAAATGCTTACTAAGAGCAAACCTGAAATCGCTAAAGAATTCTATCGTATGGCTCAAGAAAACGTTGACGAAAGATTCAAATTCTATCAATACATGGCTGATAGAAAATTCAACGCTGAAGAGAGCGTAGATGCTTAATTTTATTTACTGCTTCGGGCTAAACAGTCCGGAGCAGTCCATATATCTTTAAAAATTGCTAATAATAAATAATTATAGAGGTTTCAATGGATTTAACAACAAAATACCTCGGGATGGATTTAAAATCTCCACTCGTTGCTTCTGCTTCTCCTCTTTCTAAAGAGCTCGATAATTTCAAAAAGCTCGAAGATGCAGGCGCCGGTGCTATAGTTGTATATTCTTTGTTTGAAGAACAATTGATTATGGAACAACGCGAAGTTTTCTTCCATACTACTCAACATAATGAATATTCTCCTGAAGCTACTTCTTTCTTCCCCGAACCTGATGAATATAAATTAGGTCCTGAAGAATATTTAAACCATATCGCTAAAGCTAAAAAATTAGTGGATATTCCTATTATTGCTAGCATCAACGGCACTAATACTGGTGC
>JAUQWR010000049.1 GCA_030835065.1 Candidatus Kapaibacterium sp. | reverse complement strand
AGGTAAGGAATTCCTTTCAAATTATAGATCCGGATTGTATGGATATACTTATTTAGAATAAAAAACAAATTTAGAACAAACAAGAAAAGCCGCTTAGAAGAGCGGCTTTTTTGCATTAGATATGAAAAAAGTCTAATTCTTAATGATTTCAATCAATCTTTCAGTTTCATCATCAAAATCTGCTTTGATTTTGACGGTGTAATTCGAAAATTTGACTATTCCGTTTGCATTTTCAGCCCATTCAACTAATTTGATAGCATCAGGTGAAAAAAGACAATCTTCGAAACCAATTTCATCAAGTTCATCTTTTGTCTTAATTCTATAAAGATCAACATGATATATAGTGAATTCTTGATTATCAATCAAACCAGAATATTGGTTCATAATAGTAAAAGTGGGACTAGTAACTATCTCGTCCACTTTGAAATGGCGGCAAATACCTTTTATAAATTCAGTTTTGCCGGCGCCTAAATCACCATAAAAAAGAACCACATCGCCTTTAATTAGCACGGATGCAAACTTTTCACCCAGCTTTATGGTTTCTTCTTCATTATGTGTCGTAAATGTTTCTGTTTCCATATCCAAATATACGAATTAAAAAATTCATAGCAAACTAATTATCTTGATTCGAGAGTAGCCACTGGGATTATCATTTCTTCTAATGAGATACCACCATGTTGGAAACTATCTCTATATTTATTGAGATATACATGATAATCTGTTGGATATACGAAATAATAATCTTCTTTTGCAATAATATTATTGACAGTAATTCCTTGCTTGGGCAGACGAAATACAGCAGGATCTGAAATCTGCATTGCATGGCGTTTGTCTGCTTTTACATTTTTACCAAATTTGTATCTCAAGTTTGTTGATGTATCTCTATCACCTAGCACTTTCACTCCGCGCATACAACGAATAGAGCCATGGTCGGTAGTAACAACTATTCTGATGTCTTTTAGTTCAGACAATGCTTTGAACATACCGAAAAGACTTGAATGCTTGAACCACGAACGAGTGAGCGAACGATAAGCAGATTCGTCAGGAGCAATTTCTTTCAAAATTGCATAATCGCTTCGAGAGTGAGCTATCATATCGACAGCGTTTATAACAATCGCTGTTAGTTGATTTTGAGTATAAGACATGATTTCTCTTTCGATTTTTTTACCGAAATCAGTATCAAAAATCTTTACGAAACCAAGTTTATTTTTTATAGGTAATCTGCGACGTTCAATCCAGGTTTCTAACAATTCTTTTTCGTAAGCATTTTGCTTGTGGTCTTCGGTATTAGAATCAACATTCCACCATTGTGGGAAGTATTTCTTAATATCTTCAGGAAAAAGTCCGGCAAATATTGAATTGCGTGCATAAGGTGTAGCAGTTGGCAATATTGAGCAGTAATGGTCTAATTTGAAAGAAAAATAAGGGCTTAGAAGCTCTTTCATTACCAGCCACTGATCGGAACGCATACAATCAACAACAAAGAAGAATGTTTGCTTACCATCTTTTAGATGAGGAAGCAGGTAATTATCCATAAGCTGAGGCGACATTACTGGAACGTCATCATCTCTTTCGTTGTCAGGTGTATTTATCCAATCAATATAGTTGGATTCCACAAATTTAGAAAATTCTGTATTGCATTCTCTCCATTTATCTTGAAGAGTTTGGATAAGACCTTGGTCGCCATGCCTGTCGAGTTCCATAGACCAATTGACCAGCTTAGTATAGATATCGCGCCAAGCAGCCCAATTGAGTGGTTCGAGCATAGTACGTGATAATT
>JAUQWR010000524.1 GCA_030835065.1 Candidatus Kapaibacterium sp. | reverse complement strand
CAAAAGCAAGAGGAAAAAAGAATCCGTGGATTATTCCTTTGGATATGATGATTGATAAAACAGACCTACAGCCTCGCGCTCTTATTATTGATTTTGGTACTATATGCTTGGGATCTGCTTTGCAAAAAGAATTTTTGCTTAGAAACTTAGGTAATCAGGTAGCAGATTTTACCCAACCAATTAAGCATTTGGATGAATTTACTTTTTCGCGAACAACTTCTTCAATAAATGGTAGAGATAGTTTTCTATTAAAAATTACCTTCAAACCAAATAAGACCGGAAATTATAGAGATACAATATTAATTCCAACTCATCCATGTAATGATACTGTAAGGGTTATTGTATATGGCAAGTGTATTAGTAGTGATTTTACGATAGAGCCAAATAAAATTGATGTTGCTGCACAGACTAATACTACTTTTAATATTCCGATCAGATTAAAATCCATTGGTTCAGAAGACGTAAATATAATTAGTTATGAGATCAAACCTAAGGTGAATAGTGCAGATATAGTATTGAGCCCGAGTTTGCCACAGAAATTAAGTGCCGGAGCTTATTTAGACTTTGTGTTAAGTTTTACAGCCAAGTCTGATTCAGTCTATAAATTTGATATATGTTTTTTAAGTGATGGACTATGCCCCAAAACAGTATGCAGACAAATAAATGTATCTACTAAATCCCGATGGGTTACTACCGATCCGGATTCTCTGATATTTGAAAAAGTAGTATGTCAATTGAAATCTAAAGAGATGGAAATTGAGATAAAGAATCATGGAAATGCTCCTGATACAATCAGCTCGATCAAATTGGATAATATTAGTGGTAAGTTTAGCATAGTCAATATGCCAAATTTGCCATATAAATTAGATGCAAATTCATCATATAAATTAAAAATAAATTTTGAAGCAGATGAAATAGGGATATATAATGATAAAGTAACAATCAAAACTATAGATCCTGCCGGGCAAGTGTTTATAATTCCAATTAGAGGAGAGTATTATTCGACGGCTACTTTGCCTGTATTTTATTCATTATATTTTGGTGAGTTCGAAAAATGCGAACCAAAAAGGTCGCAGACTTTGAAATTTGTAAATATGGGAAATATTGCTGATACTCTGGTACTGTCTTATTCAAAAGATAGCAGGTATAAAATAATTCCTGCAGATCAAATTATTATTCCTGCAAATGATTCAGCAGAATTAATAATTGAAATAGATCCATCGAAATTTACAATACCGAAGCATGAAATTGTGGATATTACATTAAATAGTAAGCCATGTAATAATAAGCATACTGTAAAGCTAGATTTTTCTTTTATAAAGCCTGGTTTGACTGCTAATCCATCACTAGTTGATTTTGGCAGTAATTTGTCTGGAACAATTTTGCGAGATACTTTTGTTATCGAAAATACAACTGATTATATGATTGATGTTGATAGTATAAAATTAAGTCCAGATTACACAGAATATAAAGTTAATTTAAATGCTCCAAAGCAAATAAATAAAAATTCTACAATACAAGTTCCAATTGAATTTAAATCAATGAATTATGGGAATTTTGATGCAGAGCTAAAGGTATATTATTCACGAGCATGCAAAGATTCGCTTTTAGTGCAGTTGAAATCTAATGTACCTAGCGAAATGTATAGACCTGAGTTGATTTTGAGCAAACATACAAGCAAACCAGGCGATACTATTAATATAAGTATGTCATTAAAAGGAGAATATCCCCGAGTAGATGTCGAGAATTTAGAATTAAATATTAGTTTCGATAGTTATCTGATAGATGTATATTCAGTATCTGCCAAATCAGATAATGGCTGGAAGCCTGTTAATGATGCTGAGATAAATCCATCTAATGTAAAATTAAAATTGGATGATTCATATAAATCATTTTTCCATGATTCAGGTACTAAAGTAATATATAAGGCTTTAGTATTGGCTCATATTCCAGATTATACAGATATTAAATTCGACAAAGCTGATTTCGAAGGAAATAAAAATGTCGAGATTAATAAAATAAACGGTAGCTTGCAATTGTATGGATATTGCGGACCAGTTGTGGCAATCGGAGTTAAAATGATGCCATATTTTGAAGTAAATTCAATTATTGCTACAAATAATAATATTAATATCGATTTGAAGTCATTTTCAGAAAATGATATTAATATTCGGCTTGTTGACGTCAATGGCAGAATACTAAGCGCTGGCAACGAAAAACTTTCTGAAGGCAAACACACATTAAGCATAGATATCAGCCAAATTTCAAGTGGTGTTTATTATTTATCTTTGGCAAATAATTATTATTCTAAAATCTTGAGTCCAATTACAATTGTAAAATAGAATATATGCTTTTGTGAAATATACAAAAATGCTTGATCTTCAAAATTTAGGTCAAGCATTTTTAATTAAAAATATTATAAACAACAAATACAATGATAAGTGTAGTAAATACATTGTAATCTCCAAACAGGAAAAATATGATTCAGCAATTATTTGAATGAATATATGATTATGACACAAATATTATAAAAAATGAATAAAAAATTAAAGTTGTGAGTAAAATTTGAAAATTGAAATAGTTTATATAATTTTGCAAAAAAAAATAAGGGGAATGTTTGGAACAAGTACTTATAAAATCAGCTACCTTGCCCAAACCGTGTGAGTATTGTGGCAAGGAATTCAAGCCCGAACGAATATCAGCAAAGTTTTGCTCTAATGCATGCAGAACTAAAGCTTATCGCTCGAGGCATGGCATACCCAATCCTGATTTTAATAAACTTGTACAAAAGAAACCTCAACGAGAAGAAGAGCGATATTTGAGTTTTCTGCAAGAGGAACTAGATGCATTATTACTCGACGAAATGAACTCTGAAGCCAAATATAAGACTGCTCAAAATCGTTACGAACAAGCATTAGATACTTACCAATCGAGTCTTAACCATTGGAGTCGTGAGAATACTCAAAGGCGAAAAAAGGAAGTAGATCAATTACGCTCTGAGCTTTTTGATATTCAGGTAAAAAAGACTAAGCTTCAGAAAAAAATTGAAGACTACCAAAAATACATAGATAAAGAAGTACTCGAAAAAAGTCAATTAATAATGAGTTCAGACGAGATAGTAAACCTGAAGTTTGAAACACTCGATTTGGGAGGCGATTGGCAAAGCTTGTTTGGAGAGCCATCTACAAATTTTGGTATGATTATATATGGCGAAGCCAATTCGGGTAAGAGTATTTTTGCTTTAAGACTTGCTAATAAGGTTAAGGATTTCGGGAGAGTTATTTATTTTGCTATAGATGAAAAAATTGGTATAACAATTCAGAAAAAGATTCTGGATAATAATATAAGAGGAATAGATCTTAGCATGGCTAAAAACAAGCGAGAGATGGAGTATGTAATCAAAAAGGGTGATTACAACTTTATTTTTATTGATAGTGCCAGCAAGGTGCATATTACAACACAAGACCTATTAGACATAAAAAAGAAGTTTCCGGACAAGGCTTTGATTACAATATTTGAACTTTCGAGGGCACAAGATATTTTTGGTGCTTACAACTATACTCAATTTTGTGATATACTAATAAGAATTGAAAAAGGCAAAGCCTATTCGAGAGGAAAATTTGCAGTTGATGGAGAATTTCAGTTCCTTTAAAATTCTTTTCCTTTGAAATTTATATTTTTATTATTATTTTCAGAAACTAAATTTCTGCTATATCGAATTATATATAGTGGGTAATTGAATAATTAAAGAGGCAATAGGAATGAGCTTTAAATTTGAAGAAAAAGATATTGAAAGAATATCCGAATTGTTTGGCACAAAGCCAGAAGCATTCGGTAATTCTTGGGTATGGCACCTAAAAAATATCGAGCATGACAAACCGATGGTCGTTACTATTTATAATGATGTGATGTTTGGAGAAGAGCAGATTGGACCTTTAGTATCGGCTCAGACTCGCCACGGATATTATGAATTACATTCGATTATGGGATTTCTTTTGTTCGAGCCAGACGAAGTAATTTTTGTTTGTGATCTGGGGAAATATGTTTCTTGCCTGATTATTGGCAAAGGAAATACTTGCTCTTTATATTCAAATATAAGAAAAGAAATTTTGGAAGCAGATTTTTCTGAATTAGATCCGGCGGTATTGCTATCTGCAATGCAGCTTTCCATTGTTGAGAATATTTTATAGTTTGTGGATTGAAGCGAATTCATTATTTTTGCCTCGTAATTTTTCGCTATGTGTGGGAATATGTCTTTAATTGTAGAAATATATAATGAATCGGGCAGAAAAATGCTGCCCAAAGAAAAAATAAAAAAAGCAGTTTTGAATGCTCTCCAAGGAGAAAAAGTCGAAACAGCGGAGATTACTATAGTATTTCTGGATGACAATTCCATACACGAACTAAACAAAGAATATCTCAATCACGACTATCCAACAGACGTAATATCATTCTGCCTGGAAGAAGAACCTCTAAGCGGCGAAGTGTATATAAGTGCCGATACTGCTCAAATTCAGGCTGATGAATACAATGTATCACTAACAAACGAGCTTATGCGTCTTTCCGTTCATGGAACTTTGCATATCATTGGATATGATGATGAAACTGATGAGCAAAGAAAAAAAATGTCGGAATTAGAAGACAAGTACATAGGGATATAGGTATGTTTGAGAGGATTATTGAAATAATGCTGTATGTGATGACTGAACTTCATGCAAAGAAGACTTTTTCGGATATTGATATTCGAAAATTACATCAATTGGGGTTTAGTACACGCGAGATATCGACTGCTTTGAGCTGGTTGGCAGACAAATTCGATTTGGGTTCGCATACGAGCGAATATAAATTAACAAATAGAATTGAGTCTTTAAGAATATTAAGTGATTTCGAAAAAGATTATTTCACAGAAGAAGCGTATGCAGAGTTAATAAATTTATATTCATTGGGATTGATAAACAATGAACATATAAATTTTATAACCGAGAGAGCATCAATGACAAATGGCTTGAGTATTAATAAAGGATTATTACGTAATATAGTCGCAAATTTATTATTTTCGCAGCCATTAGCAAATATGGAAAGCAACCGAGTAGTGATGAACTATTCGGAAACAATAAATTAGGTCCCGTAGCTCAGTAGGATAGAGCACAAGTTTCCTAAACTTGGTGCCACAGGTTCGAATCCTGTCGGGATCACTAAGAGCGAAATCGAGGGAAATTTAAAGCAACTTAAAACAACTTGAAAAGCTCGATGACACAAGAAAAAAACCTTAGATAGATTGTCTAAGGTTTTTTTTTATTTCCCAAAATTATCATAAATTTGCTACCAAATTTGCTACTTTGATTTTGGAGTGTTGATATGAATTTGGCAATTTCATTCTATCTAAAAAAATCTACTAATGAAAAATCGATTATTTACATATCTATAAGTTTTCGACGTAATCGTAAAATGATTACGACCGGCATTTCAATTAATCCCAAATACTGGGATTCTAAAAAGAATCGAATTAAAACTTCTTATTCAAGTGCATTAGTATTAAATAGCACTTTAGAGAAAATAGCTGAAGTAGCCAGAAATCATTTTAATAAATATTTATTGAAAAACGCTACTCCAGATATGGATGATATCCAGAATGAAGTTAAAAGATTTCTAAGACCTGATACATTCAAAGTCGAATTTAGTTTTGCAGATGCTTTCCAAGAGTTCTTAATAGAGAGAGAAAAAAAGAATATTACTAGCTTTGATACTCTTAGACACTATCAATCTTTTTTTAATCGTTTGATAGATTTATATCCAAATTTAACTTTTGATAGTATTAATAGTAAATTTCATACTGATTATAACCATCATATGTCAAAAGTGATGAAGTTTAGTGATAACTATATAGGCTTTCATATAAAAACGCTTAAAACCTTTATGCGTTGGGCACAAAACAAAGGTTATCATAATAATGAATACTACAAAGAGATGAAGGTTATTCATAGAGAGGTTGATAATGTTGCTTTAACTCTTCAAGAATTGGATATTCTTGAAACTTTAGAGTTTTCTAAAAAGGATAAGCATTTGAATATAATTCGAGATTTATTCCTTCTGCAATGTTATACCGGGTTGAGAGTTTCCGATTTGATGGATCTTGAACCAACTAATATTGATTATGAGAATAATGTTATCAGAGTAACAACTAAGAAGACCAAAGACAAAATCTTGATTGGTATTTCCAAAAGGATAAAAAACGTTCTTGATCGTTTGCCGGATCAGAAAATCAAAAAGATTGAAGATCAATACTATAATAGAGCAATAAAAGAAATATGCAAATTTGCTGGATTTGATGAGAAGATAAAGATTGTCGAATTTAGAGGCACAAAGCGTATTACAGTGGAATATCCTAAATATGACCTTGTTACTTCCCATACTGCCAGAAGAACGTTTATAACTGTAAGTTTAAAGGCTGGAGTATTACCTGAAAGCATTATGAAAATAACAGGTCATAAAGATAGAAAATCATTCAATAAATACGTCAAAATTGCTCAAAATGATGCTATTGAGGAGGTTATGAAGGTTTGGGATTAAAACGAATTGTAAAATTTATAAAACATTTAAATATTTTAAAATTTTATTTGGAAGTTTTAAAAAATAATTATAATATTGTAACAAGATAGAAATGGAAGCAGGAAGATTTAGTTTTGGGTCAATGATTTGTATGTTTTTAGTCATTTAAGGAAATTTATTTGAAATAATAAATAAATAATATAAATATTTTCTTATCTAATGTAAGGTGTAATATGAGGTTGTCCCTTATCATCATGCTACTTTTTACGTGTGTGTTTACTACATACTCACAAACAAATGATTCTTTGAATCATTATCGAGTTATCTCAATTAAAGATTTCAATAACGATAATCAAAATGATGTCTTAATGGGTAATAATTACTTGCGTTCAGGATATCTACCTTCTCATATTAATTGGAATGGGCTTGCTAAAACCTATTTTAAGTATCCAGAATGGAGAAATGTAAAAGGTTCATGCAGTCCTATCGATATGAATAATGACAACAAAATTGATATTGTTATATATATTACAGGTCGATTACTTCAACCTGATTCAACATTAAAAGATACTACTACTTCTTTCGTGATTTTTTCTCAAAGTGGATTGCAGAATATTGATACAATCAGACTCGATACAATCGGGCATTATCAAATTTATCCTTTTGTAGCAATGAATATGAGAATATCTAATGAATTAGTAAATGGTAGATATACTAGTATTGATAATTCATTGACATTCGATTTACGTAAGATTATTCTTGATGTATCAAATCCTCCCTCTACACCTCCGGGCAATTATATCAAACCAAGCCAACCTACATTATCAAATGGAGAATTAATCAAGCTATACCCCAATCCTTCTACTTATTATGTAAATCTTGAGATGAATAATTATCCATCAGGTGACTATACAGTTATCTTTACTGATAGTAAAGGTGAAAAAGTAATGTTTCAGAATGTAAAAATTGATGCTTCATCTAGATTGGTTAGTAATATAAATACGCAAGGCTTAATGACCGGACATTATATTGTTTCGGTTTTGTCAAATAATAATTTAATAGGTAGTTTTAGATTAATCATTGTAAAATAATTCCCTGGATTCTAAAAATGAAAAAAAATATATTATTATTAGTTATAACAATCTTACTTGTTAACATAAAGGTTTTTGCTCAATTTAATGCAGATGTGGATGGACAACTTGTAGTATCTCCAATGAATGGTGGTGCATCATATATATACCCAATTTCAAATAATAGTGTAGATGGTTTCCCTTTAAAAGTGTCATTGAATTATTCCGGTAATGTTCAAATGACAGCTTTTCAAAAATATATTTATGATGATACTACCGGAATTGATGGATGGCAGACACTTACTAAATTACAACCTGCTTGGATTTTAGGGGTTAATGGATTTGCAATTGAAGTATTAGGACATAATAGTGTTTTCGATCCTTCTATTAATTGCTATAATGGACCTAGTGATTATAAGCATTGGTTAATTCCTGGATATGATTATTGTAATAGTATGGAACAATTAACTGCAGAGCATGATCAGGATGTAATTAAACTTTTACGTGACGATGGAAGTGTCTTAGAATTGAAAAATTCAACTTTTAAGACTCAATTCAATAATGTAAATGATTCTTTATTATACGTTGGACATTATTATATTGAAGGAATAAATAATAGTACTTACGCAATAGTAGAATATGATTCGACATACTGGCCATATTTTCAAAAAAAACAATTAAAAGATTATTATATAAATCTACAAGGTCAAATTATTGATTCTAGCGATATGACATTCCCAAATAAATATAAATATATACCTAGAAAAGTAAGATTATATAATGGAGATGGATTAGAATATGTATTTAGAGAGCATATTGCTCCATATGGTACAGAATACTTAAAACCAATAGTTGAAAAAAATTATTTATATTATCATCTTTACCCAAGTACAATTTTTCCAACAATTTTTTATCTAACAGAAATTAATAGTGAAATAAAAAATATTACAAAATTCAAAAGAACATGGCATAATTTTGACAATAACGTAGCTGATGCTTCGAGGGGTCACGCACACATTAAAGAATTTTCTAACCATGTTATTGATATAGGTGATTTAGAATATGCAATTTCTACGATGGGGCGAACAATTAAGATTAAAACGCTACCAATGTTTTTAGGTTGGGAGGATTTGAGCGATGAAATTATTATTCAAAAAAATGATATTAAAAAAGATTTACCTGCAAATCTATTATCAACAATTGATAATGATACCATAAATGCTCCTGATAAATCAAATGATTATTTTACTTTTTTAAACTATGTAACTGATATTTATGATCCAATGAATCGTAAAACAAGTTTTGATTACCAAAAAAAGAAAGTATTTTATTCTGGAATTAATAATTATTCTTACTTTACAACTTATAATGTAAATAAAATTGAAGAGCCAACGAAAGTTATTGAATTGCAATTTAAATCTGGGGATAATTTTCTTTATTTAAGTGAATTAAATAATAATAATTTAGCCAATCCTGATCATATTGCATCTGTACAAACTGTTGATGTATTTGATAAAATTAATAGTACAAAAGATCAACTATTAAGCAAAACGATTTATGA
>JAUQWR010000523.1 GCA_030835065.1 Candidatus Kapaibacterium sp. | reverse complement strand
TATTTACACACAAAGGATACAATGTTACTTCATTCAATTCTCTATTATAATCATATATTGATTTCAACTCCCAATGCATTCCATTATCTTTACTAATAATAATTGATTTATAAGTACCAAAAATCATCAATATATTTTCATCTATTCTTATTATTTCATTTGCATATACACGCATTACTTTTCCAGACTCATCCATAGAATCATAATATCTAAAATACCTCTCGCTCGTATCGGTGCTGTTTAATTTAACTGATTCATTATTATCAACTCTACAATATGAATATAATAATTTATGATTTACTCCTGAATAATAATTAAAAACAAATATTTCATTATTTTCCACATTGTATAAATCTGTTTTAAATATTTCACCAGTTACTTTTGTCCAATTATTGCCATTATCATTTGATTTTAATAAAACACTTTTATTTTTAAAATAATTATTATTACTTACGATATATATATTATCTTCATATAATTTCAGTCTCGATAATTTTCTACAATCAGTACAAGTCTGAGATTTCGGAATTTCAATTAGATTTATTTCCTTGCTGGATTTATTTATTCTCAATATCTTCAAGCTATCGCTTATTGTATATATATATTTAGAATCAATTAAAAGCTCTGAATACTTACTATTTGTATCTAAAGATATATAATTCAAGGATTTGATTTTCATATTCTTATCATATATGGAAATACCGCCACTGCTCAGACAATAAATATCATCTTCAAATATAAACATATCGATTATATTTAAAGTATCAGCAGCCTGATAATGTGTCCAAGTCTTGGCTCTATCTGTGGATTTAATTAAACTGGTATTTGTTACACCATAAAAAATATCATCATTAGATATAATTCTTTTTATACTATATTTATCACCAATATTTACCTGCCACCAATTTTCACCTTTATCGCTTGTGCCACAAATTATTCCATAATCGCCATAAGCAATTACTATATTATCTAATTTTGATGCTCCTCTAAAATCTGTTATCATTCGCTCAATATGAAATGGAAGCTCTGCAGAATTTAGAATTCCATAACTGAGCATCATTAATATGTAGATAAGCTTTTTCATTTTGATTTCCTTATATAATGAATCTAAGAATCGTAATTTAAAACAACCAATCTAAAACAAACTCATTTTTTCAAATGACAATACATTACACAGCAGGCACTTAAGCCTATTCATTGAAAATAAACAGCACATCGTTCTAAAGCAATTCCACAATTGCAATTTTAAAAACAATTATCAAATAAGCAAATATTTTTTTTAAAAATCAAAACTATTAATTGCAAATTCATTCTAAGTTTATAATAAACCATGCTTTTCTCTACTTCGACTTATTCATCTGCTTTTTTACGGCATTCAACTTTCAAAACTGCCGGTTCACTCAATAGCCTTGTAACCATTTTTTCAATCAAATTGTATTTTGTATAAGTGATTAACACATTAATTTGCAAAGGGATATATGATGAAAAAGCTAATTATTATCGCAGTATGGGCAATCACTTTTTTATTGCCTTCAATTACTACTATTTGTCAAACTAACTATTTAATGGAATCTCTCTTAAAGAGTGAAAAAAGAATTTTAGAACTAAAGTACTCAAAGAGCAACAACAATTCTCTTCTAGGTCAAAAAAAGTTCTACAATCCTGCAAAATGGAAGCAAGATCTCGATTTGTATTGGGGCGAGGGTCTTAGTACCGATAAAAAACTTGAATTATTTAATAAATATTGGGACTCGGTCAGAATTAATTACGATTGTTTTGTCAATCTGCCTACTCATAATTGGGATTCTCTTATTAGTTCATTAAGAACTGAAATTTCGAAAGGGGTGAGCAGAGGCAAGTTTGCAGCGATAATGACTAAATTGATGAAGCATCTGAATGATGGGCATACTATGTTTGTTGATGTTCAGGTTAAATATGCAGATATTAAACCCGGCATTCCTTTACTAAATGAGGACTCAAAAAATACTTTTCCTGCATGTGTAAGCCCTATAAACGATGATCAAGTAATCGTTTACCAATCTGTTCCTAACAATCCTTTTAATCTCGTTATGGGTGATGAAATTTTGGGTTACAACAACAAACTTCTATCTGAATTATACACAGAATTAGATACATTAGAACTACCCGAATATATGGTTTTTGGCTCTACTCCATCGGCTTACAAACACAAAAGATTAAACATGATTGCATGCTCATGGCATTTATTTGATACAATTGATATTAAAAAATTTAATGGGAATATTGAACATTATTCTACTCGATTATTAGATGGGAATTATTACTACAATCAATGTTATGATATGATTCCTCCAGATGGCATCAAATTGCCTACTATTTCAGAAATTCAACAAAGAAAAAACACAGTATCTACTATTATTCCAGGAACAAATATCGGATATGTAGCTTTATTCGACTGCATGGATTTGAGTGGTGATACTCTTGTAAAACATATTAAATATTTAGTGGAAAATCAGAATTGCAAAGGCTTGATTATTGATCTTAGGATGAACATGGGTG
>JAUQWR010000522.1 GCA_030835065.1 Candidatus Kapaibacterium sp. | reverse complement strand
AATCATGGATATTATATTAAATGTAAAAAATAAGTTATTTCTTATCGTTTTAATGGTAAAATAAATCTGGTAAAATAGTATTTAAAAGCAGAATACTTCGCTTTCTTCTTGACTTTGTGCAACTAATTCTTAGTTCTTCTTCGTTTTTATTCAAGAAGGATCACAAAGGGCACCAAGTTATTACACAAAGGACACAAAGTTTTAAAGCCAGAATTCACTGCTTTCTTCTTGACTTTGAGTAACTTAGTGCAACTACTTCTTATTTCTTCTTCGTTTTCATATTCAAGAAGGATCACAAAGGACACCAAGATTTTTAAAGCCAGAATTCACCGCTTTCTTCTTGACTTTGAGTAACTTAGTGCAACTACTTCTTATTTCTTCTTCGTTTTTCTAATTCAAGAAGGATCACAAAGGACACCAAGATTTTTAAAGCCAGAATTCACCGCTTTCTTCTTGACTTTGAGTAACTTAGTGCAACTGCTTCTTATTTCTTCTTCGTTTTTCTAATTCAAGAAGGATCACAAAGGGCACCAAGATTTTAAGAATTTTATTTCGCTTTATCTTCTTGACTTTGTGTCACTTTGTGTGATACTTCGTGTAACTTTGTGCTACTATTTCTTATTTCTTCTTCGTTTTTATTCAAGAAGGATCACAAAGGGCACCAAGTTTTTTAAAGCCAGAATTCACCGCTTTCTTCTTCACTTTGTATAGCTTAGTACTAATTCTTCTTCTTTGAGGATTTCGAATAGCTACACTTTTCTCAGAAAATTTATCATCATGCTTATTACTTTTTAATCGAAGTCTTTACAATGATATTAATTGTTCTGTTATAGAAGCGCCCTTCAGGCAAATCATTAGAAAACAACAACATTTCTTCGCCCACACCCTTTGTACTAGCAGATTTCAAACCAAGAGCTTTTTTAGTTTCTTCAGCACGTTTTTCAGACAATTTCTTATTATATTCATCATCCCCAATATTGTCTGTATATCCAATAATTTCGACTTCCGAATCTGCTTTTATTCTTTTAGAGATAAAATCAATAATTTTTCTATTAGCACCTTCAATACTAGACTTATCGAAATCAAATAAAATCAAACTAAATTTTTCAATCTCATAATCACTTTGTATTTCCATTCGCTTTTCAGAAATTGATTTAATATCAATTTTTGTATCTGTAGCAGATATAATCTTTATATTAGATTTTTCATCTTCAATTTTCAGTTCAGTTTTCAGTAAATCTTCAAATTTTGGAGTAAATTTCTGAATAGAAGACAATTCCCAATCAATATAATTTTTCAATTCAGAATTACCAAAAATTTTAAAAGCATTTTCTTTATCTTTTTCTTGATATGCCATCAGTTCCCAATTTTTTATTGGCAATTCCGATTGTACAGCTATTTTGAACCTAACAATAGGAGGATTGGCAATTCTATCAACTTTTTGTATAAATACAGGCTCTAGAATTTTATAATTATCTGAAACTATTTCTACTCTTCGATTTTCTTGCATTTTATAAAGATCTTCTTTAGGAATTGAAGCTTTGGTTGGGAGATTACGTTTTTCGATTTTAATTCTGTCTGCTGCAATATTCCAAGTACTTGTCAAATACTGTTTCACTGCAAATGCTCTTTTTTCAGATAAATTAAGATTACCTTTTTCTAAATTCATATCAGAATTTGATCCTATAAGACTTATTTTAGATTCAGGATAATCATTCATCCTTTTTCCAATAATATTCAACAAGTTATAATATATTTCGAGTGTAGTCTCTTTATATAAACTATCAATCTTAAAATCCTTGGTGATAGTTTGATCTAGCTTTTTGTATCTATCCGGTATTTGAAAAGAATTATCATCAAAAAATATATAGTTCAAAAGCGGATCAAGTCTATTAGAAATAAACTCTTCCACAATAAACTGAGGATTAGAAGTTTCTTTACCATCTTTATCTACACCTACGACTATTAAATTACCTGAAATATTATAATTCTTTTTAACAAACATAGTATCTGTTCTAATAGTCTTCCTTATTTTAATTATTTCTTGATCATTTTCTTCGAGGTCAAATTCAAATTTTTCTTTTCCAATGATAAATGAAGTTGCAATAACATCTTTTTCTATTTTAATAGTGTCAATTTCAAATTTTTCAAAATTCACTTCTTGTTTTGATAAAGATTTTATCGGAGAATATTTCAAAGAAACAGCTAAGGACAATGTGTTGCATTTCCATTTCTCAACTAATTCATTATCGACAAAATTAGATAAACCATAATAGAAAGAAGCTTCAGGCTCAAAAAATAATCTACCTTTATCGTCCAAAGGCAAAAGAACAGATAGTGAAGCCATCGGAGAAAATAGAATCGGGTTTGCATCTTTTATTTCGCCGCTTAATTTATTGCGCTCGCGAGAAAAACTATCGCTACCATCAGGATTTAAGAATGTTCCATAATTTGTAGGTTTGGTTAATTTTTCTAATTGAGAAAAATTATTTTTAAGTAAAAATGCAACATTTAACCCTAGATTTAAATACAAATCTTTAAAAACATTTATTTTTAATGCAGGTTCGAATGAAAAAGATTTAAGAGTAGCATCAAGGCTATGTTCAAATTCACCTTCCTGAATATTTCCCTCGGCAATAATGCTTGTCTTTTCTGTTCTAATAAGCTTAGCACTCATATCTTGATAAAGAAATTTGCCCGATACAAAAACATTATTAAATATTTTATAATCAGACACAAATCCAAAATTAAACCCCAAACCTGAGCCATCGCTATAGCCTGGCGAACAACTAGGGCAACCAGGTAGTTTCTTAAAATCGGCAGTATGGGCGTTTATGCCAATTCCGCCATATAATCCAAAGCGAATTCTGTTATCTTCTTGTGATAATAATAATACAGGTATAAAAAAGAAAAGTAGAGCAATTTTTTTCATAACCAACCACTTCATTTTATTTAAATGCTTATTGACTAATTTTTATTCAATATTTCTTCTCAATGTATTTTTAGAATATTAAACAATAAGAAAACATTTATATCAAATATAATATGATTTTATACAAGCCAAATACATTTTTCAATGAAATGAGAAAATTGACAATTAAAGTAGGAAAATCAAGTGGTGAATCAACGAGGCGAAACTAAAGCCTTACGTACTTTACTTAATATAGTATGCTTATCTGCTCGTTTGTAGATATAATCATCGACTCCGGCTTCAATCAATTTAATTACTAAATCTTTTTGGTGAAGAGCAGAGCAAATAATGACAGGAATATCTTTTGTGCTCGAATCACTTTTTAGCTTTTTTGTGATTGAATATCCATCAGCCATTGGAAGTTCTAAATCTAGAATGATTAATTTAGGTTTATTATTATCTAAGAAGTCAAAACCAATTTTAGGATTTGCAGCAATATAGACATTCAAATTCAAATAATGATTGATCAAACTACTGATATATTTTGCATATAATTCATCATCCTCGATAATCAAGATATCATAATATGCCGGCATAATCTATTTATTGCCTTCAATAATCCGGATAATCATTCTATGCATGGAAAGCAAAGGATCAGGATAGCTGGATTTCATCTCCAAATCTGCATCGCACAAAGCTACGAATGCATTGTTAATATCGGCAGGACTATAAAGTCGTGAAGCATTCATATATTCATCGATAAAAAAAGTATTAACACCGAGTTCGCTGGCAATTTGTTGTATTGGCAATTGTTTTGCTTTCAATTCAATCAATTTCCATAACAAAGTGAAATATCGGGTAAGCATAGTTATAATAAGCATTTCTTGCCTATCGTTAGCCAGCATATTGTTTAATATTATCAAGGCATTATTAAGATCTTTCGCACTTATAGACTTTTGTAGTTCAAAAACATTAAAAGTACGTCCTGATCCGGAAACAGCTAAAACATCATCTTCACTAATTGAAGATTTACCTTCTGTAAATAAAACCAATTTTTCTATTTCATTATTAATTTCGCGAAGAGATTGAGCAGACTGAGCTACTAACAATTGCACAGCTTTATCACTAATACTTTTGCCCAAATTTTTAAATCGGCGAGCAACCCAACCGGGATATTGAGAGTCGTAAACTTTAGGAAATTCAATCCATTCATGATTTTTTAAAATAATATCGAATGGAAACTTTGCAGAATCGATTTTCTTTTGAGCTTTATCTTTTTGCTTGCCCGAATACATCGAAGCAAGTCCGGCTAGACTATCAATATCGGCAACAAGCACAAGCAAAGTCGTAGGCGAAGGATTGCTTAAATATCTGGCAATTGATGAGTTTTTATCAGTTTTTTTTGCTCTGCCAGTAAATAGTTTGTCAAAACGTTTAACGATAACTACTCTACGTTCGGACATCATCGGAAAAGAAGAGCAAATATTAGCGATAGTATCCGCATTTGTCTCGTCAGCATCCAACATATCAAAATTATAAGAATCATATTCAGTCTTATTGACATATTTTATCAATTTATTAAGTGACTCTTCAAGCAAAAAATCTTCAGCACCAAACATCAACAACACTTTAGGAAGAGCTTGAGAATCAAATAGTTCGTCTATAGACTGAATCATTTATTTTTCTCCTTAGGTTTAAGGAATCTAAGCAACCTTTGAGAAATAAAATTAGGTGAAGCAGGCTTTTTGATGTAATCGACAATACCAAGTTTAACCAATTCCGACAGC
>JAUQWR010000521.1 GCA_030835065.1 Candidatus Kapaibacterium sp. | reverse complement strand
TGTGTGCTGCAAGATCTAAAAATGGAGTTGATAATTGGATAATCGACTCAAATCCTACACTATTTCCTGATACGATTAATCACCCTGAAGAAATTTGGGGAATTGAAGACCCTAGAATTACATTTATACATGAACTTGGAAAATATGCAATTGTATATACTGCTTTTTCTAGAGACGGTCCAGGTGTTGCTCTTGCTTTTACTGAAGATTTCATTGAATTTGAAAGGATTGGAATTATTATGCCTCCTGAAGATAAAGATGCTTCGCTTCTTCCTTACAGAATTAATGGGCTTTGGGCTTTAATTCATAGACCTGTGAGTTCTCCTCGTGCTCATATATGGATTTCTTACTCTCCCGATCTTAAGCATTGGGGCAATCATAAATTAATTCTTGAAGCTAGAAAAGGTGGTTGGTGGGATGCAAACAAAATTGGTCTGTCAACTCCTCTAATTCTCACTTCTAAAGGCTGGTTAATGATTTATCATGGAGTTCGCGAAAAATCTTCAGGTAATATTTATAGACTTGGTTTGGCTCTTTTGGATTTGGATAATCCTGAAAAATGCTTGAAAAGATCTAATGATTGGTTTTTTGCTCCTGAATTATATTACGAACTTTTTGGTGATGTCGATAAAGTTGTTTTTCCTTGTGGTTATACTATTGCAGATGATTTAGATACTTTGTTTCTATATTATGGAGCTGCTGATTTGTGCATAGCATTAGCTAAAGCTAGTATTAATGATATGCTTTGCTGGCTCGACAATCAATAATATTTTGGAGAATTTATGAATAACTTTGAAATTCGAAAAGCCGAACCAATTATTCTTGTTGAAATAATTGAGTACGAACCACATTCGATTATTATTAAAACCATTTTAAAAAAATCGAGCGGCAACGTCACTGTGCTTTCTTTTGATGATGGTGAAGGATTAGTAGAAAAAACTATACCCTTCGATACTTTTGTTCAAATTATTGAGGGCAGAGCAGAAATTGTGATTGATTCTAAAATTTTTATTATTGAGACCGGAAGTTCTATTGTTATTCCAGCTCATTCTTCTCATTGTATTAAAGCTAATGAAAATTTTAAAATGATCTCAACAATCATTAAAGATGGGTATTCTTAACCTTTTTATTATGTCTTTGTACTTTTCTGAAGTGGTATCCGTATATTGACATCGTTATTGCTGTTGTTAATAATTTGGGTTTCTTTACTATTGTCCATATTAATAATTCCCAAAAATATATTCCTCCTCTGTTGAATATTCCTATTTTTATTACTGATTTTACTACTGCCCCTATCTTTATTCTAATTGGCAAATTATTACTATACTTATCTTTTTTAAAAGTCTCTAAATATATCTTTATTCTTTTATTGTAATATTTTGGCTTAAATATCGTGTCCTGAATCCTTTTATATCCATCCATTAGTATTTTTACATTCATTTTTGGTATAAAATTTAAAGTATAATCAGTATTGTTGCCACTTGCTTTATTTACAAGTCTTTTCTCGTTTTGCAATCTTTTATACAATTTGGTTTCAGGTATAGCATGTAATATTCCTACCATCGCAGTTACAATGCCACTTTCTTGTATAAATTTTATCATATTGTCGAATATTTTATTTGTATCTGTATCAAACCCAACAATGAATCCAGCTTGGACTTCAATTCCATTTGATTGAAGATATTTGACTTTTTCTATCATATTTATTTTTGTGTTTTGTATTTTTCCACAAGATAATAAACCATCATTATCAGGTGTTTCTAAGCCAATGAATACAGCATCAAAATTTGCCTTTTTCATTAATTTTACTAGCTCTTCATTGTCTGCCAATGTTATTGGTACTTCGGTAGATAAAGTGAATGGTCTTTTGTTCTCATCCATCCACTCAATAATTCCATTCAGACTGATTTTGGCTTTTTCGTAATTCCCTATAAAATTATCATCCACTATAAATACATTTCTCCTCCAGCCAAGCTGGTAAATATTTTCCAATTCTTGCTTTATTTGATTCACTGATTTGTATCTTGGTTCTTTTCCATTTAGTATCACTATATCACAAAAATCACAACTATATGGACATCCTCTAGATACTTGTATACACATTGTAGCGTATTTCTTCGATTTTATTAAGTTCCACGATGGTAATGGTGATAGCTGCATTTTTGGCTTTTGCTCTGCTTGATATACACGTTTTAAATCATTTGCATTTAAATCATTTATAAACATTGGTATGGTTATTTCACCTTCATTCAATATAAAACAATCTATGTCTTCAAATTCTGTATATTCCTTCGTAAATAACGGACCTCCTGCAACCACAAATTTATTGTATTTATGAAGTCTTTCAATTAGTCTTTTTGTGGATTGTCTTTGAACAATCATTGCACTTATAAATATTATGTCTGCCCACTTTATATGTTTATCTTTGGTTTTTTCTACATTTTCATCAATCAATTTTTTCTCCCATGAAGATGGTAGTATTGACGCAACAGTTGCTAACCCCAATGGTGGTAATGCAGCCTTCTTATTTATAAATGAAAGAGCATATTTAAAACTCCAAAAACTTGGTGGATATTTAGGATATATCAAAAGTGCTTTCATTTTTTCCTCTTTTTTACCAAATTTATATTTTTATATTCTTTTATTATTATACTTAATTATTTCTTTTTTATATAATTTTCTTATTTTGTTTTATTACTTAGTTTTTTTATTTTGCCATATTAGTAATTAATTATATTCTTTTTATTGGAGTTTATATGAAGTATGGATTATTTATTTTTTTATTTTTGTTTTCATTCTTTAATGCTTTCTCGCAATCTTTCAATTCAGGCGACCCTGCTTTAGATGAATCTTTAAATAGCCTAACAGAACAAGTAAAAGACAATCCTCAACCCTTTATTGAAACTAATTTGGCTCTTAGGTTCAATCAATCAAAAGAGGTATTGTTAGATTTACTAAAAAAAGACAAGATGGAAGTTTCAGAAATATTTCTCATATCATATTTATCTGCAAAAAATAAAATTGAACTCAGCGATTTTATTAAGATTGTCAAAGATAAAAAAAGAGACTGGCAATCAATCTTGAAAGATATGAACATTATTAAAGGCAATAAAGATTATAAAAATCTGCTTAAGGCATCTATAAACATACATCCTAAACCATTTATACCTAAGGTAAAATAATCATAATTTGCGGCAAACTAACACAACATTAGAATTATCTTCTAACTTTGTGAAAAACAAGTAAATATCTCCACCATCTTTTATTCCTGTTTTCTTGCGAATTTCTGCTACACTGACAGGAAAATTTCTGGTGCTGATATTTGCTTTGCCTGCTGGCAAATATTTCAATAATGCTTTCTTATCATATTTTTCTTCAGCAATGATTTCGAAACTTCGTCCTGAAAATCCATGAACTAATATTTCTGAGCTAAACAAATGTGAATTCTTCGATATTTTATACAAATTTTCTTGTGGAAATAATTCCCATTTTCCAATTTTCATTATTGAAGAATTAGGTTCGTACAAATATTTTTTTGGGTTAGAGTATTTAATATTTATTTCGCATTTATTAAATTTCAACTCTTCGATACAATCTTTTCTTATATCAACAGCCAAATATTCTATAGAACTATCAGCATGCCTATCAACAATTAAAATCAACTCCTTACATTCATTATTAATTGACAAAACAATCACCTTATTTATTTCAGGCAACTCTTTGCAAGCTTGGCTTATATCCAACATAGGAGAAGCTTTTATCATTAATATTCCACATCTATCCTCAATTTTTTTATACAATTCAACAATATTTGGATAGGTGTGCGACAAAAAATATGTTTTATTTCCCTTTTCGTCTCTTCTCGCAGGATCAATAAAAATCAGATCATAAATTTCATTGCTATTATCTAAGAACTCTTCAGCCGGCGAACATTCTATTCTTATATTTTGTATATTTAAAGCCGCAGCATTATGCTCAAAAATTCTTACTAATTCATTATTTATCTCAACATAAGTATGGCTTTGTGCTTTTTCAGCAAATGCAATTGAATCAATGCCCATTCCACCTGTCAAATCCAAACTTGAATTATATTTATATAAATTTGCTTTATATTCAGCACTTTTTTCTGAAGAACATTGCTCTAAAGACAAATTTGCTGGTAAAATAAGATCAAAATTCGTATAAAATCGGACTAATTTTTCTTTTATTCTTTGTCGGGCTGAAATTTGAGCAAGAGCAAATTCAAAATCTAAATTTGCAGGCTTTTTCTTTGAAAGTGCAAGCTTGCTTAGGTCTGAATCTAAATTGTTTATAATATAATCCTTAGTTTCTTTATTCATATAAAATTTCAAAATGCTCAAAAATCTTTATAAAACTAGATTGTAAATTTATTAACAAAATTTAAAACATCAAAATTATAATTAATTTTTAGCCATGCCTAAACTTTTTGCAATAAAATGAAATTAAAATAGTTACTTAGAATTATTGTATTCATTTATTACTAATATAAAGGTAATCGTATGGAGCTTTACATAAACTCAATATTGTATAGCAATACTCCTTCATATCCTAAAAGCAATAAATCCCTATCCGGAAATTTGCTAAAAAGAGTTTTGCTTACAGCTCTACTTCTCTTCTGTTGGGCTTCGACAGATGCATACAGCCAAGTTACTCTCTCAATTTCGAAAACTCATAATGCTCCCAATCCAATACCAAGTGGGCAAGCATTTACTTATACAATCACTTATAGCTGGTCTGGCGGAGCTCCCGGCACTTTATATATAATCGACAACGTGCCTACAACGCTTGATGTTATAAGTGCATTGCCTGGCAATCCGGTTTCTGTAATCACAGGCAATCAGGTTGTATTTACTCTTACTGGTTTATCTTTGCCTAGCGGCTCAGGAACAGTTCAAATCAATGCTAAATTCAAGCCCGGGGTTACATGTGCCGGCGAAAGAGCATGCAATAGAGCCGGTATTTCTACAAACATGAACTCTAATTTTGTCTATAGTAACGAAAGTTGTGTTACTGCAGCCACACCGACCAATAAATGGCAATTCGAAAAAGAATGGATTGCTGGCTGTGCTATCAACGATGAAGTTATCTTTAGAATCAAAGTTGTCAATCCTTCAGGTTCAGATATTGGTGGTCTAAACCTTACTAACGTTAGCCTTAGCGATTTTGTACCTGCTAACGCTGTTGTGACTGCAGTTTATGGTTCTTGGACTGGTATATCTGGAACCACTCTTACTGGTGGTCCTTCTACTCTTACTGTTTCTCCTTGGAATGCATGGTACACTGCTTATATAAAAGTTCAATTTCCTTCCGGATTTTTCACTGCCGGACAGCAAGTAATAAATCAAGCTAATATGAGCTTTAATACACCATGTAATTCTCAAATGACTACTTGGACAGATACTGCCAAAGTTACTCTTTGCCAAGGTGTTAGTTCGGGTGCTCTCAATAAATATCTAACTCTGAGTTTATCGTTCCCAAACAATCCTAGTTGGTATCCTGTATTTTCTCCAGGTTGTTGTGGAAGTTATCATTTGAATTATGTGAATAATGGCACCCTTGCCCAACCTAATTTCGTTATGGAAGATTTGATACCTCCACAATTAGACGTCAATAAAATTTATACAAACGTAACAGCTTCCAATACACCCGTAACTGTGGATGTATATTGTTGGACAGGAACCATTTGCTCAAGTACTCCGTGTACTACAGTTGTATATAATACAGCAGGATGGCAGACCCTTACCGGCTTACCTCCAAATGTATGTAAAGTAAGATGGAGCTATTCCGGATCAATTGCTGTCTCACAAGGAATTTATAATTATATGGACGTTTGTGTCAGATCTAATAATTATACTAATGGAGCTCCTGTACTTACCGGGCAAAATGTTGTCAATACAGTCAATGTATCAGCAACAAATTTAAGTACACTTACAGCCACACATACAAAAGTAATTGATGCAGTTGCTCCAAAGGTAGTAACAACAAAACTCTTAATTGGAGATTGTAATAATGCATGCCAGGTAAATCCTTCCGGACCATTCCAACCAGGCGATACAGTCAGATTTAGAATGGCAGTTGCTAATATTGGTAATGCTAATGCTACTCTTTGTTCGATTAACGATATTTTACCATCAGGATTGACTTACGTAGGAAATGAAACTTATTTCTACGGCGGTTTCAATTGGATGGCTAATATTTATAATCCACCATGCTGTTCTCTTACTGTTTCGGTACCTTCTCAGGTTGGTGGAGCTATAACTAGTCCGGCTGTTGGAGCTACAAATTTAACCTGGACATTTCCAGTGCTTCCAAGCCGTTGCGATGGCACTGTCGAGTATTTCTTAATTGATTTTGATGTAAAAATCTCGGATAATCCTCCGGCTCCTCCAGGACAATATACAAATACTTTCAATTTTGCTGCTTCAAACGTTAGCAACATTCTTTCCAATCCTGCAATACTTACAGTAAATGCTACTGCACAATTGCAAGCAATTAAAGAAGTAAGAAAACAAGGTTCGACCAATCCTTGGAGTTTCTCAGCTTCTGTGCTTCCTGGAGCTATGGCTGAGTATAGAGTTAGAGTTGTTAATACTGGAAATACACAACTAACAAACCTCTGTTTGCTCGATATTATGCCTTGGGTAGGCGATATCAAAGTGCTTCCTCCATATACTTCTCGTGGAAGTGGATTCGATCTGCCTTATAATCCGGCAAATGGAGCATTCACAATCACTCCTGCTGGTTTTACTCCAACTTATAATAGTTTAGGTCTTATTCAAACCAAAAATCCGACAAGATCAACTGAATGTGGTGGTTTCTGCGGAGTTAGCGATCCAGTGGGTGCTGTTGCTGGTTCATATATTGGTGCTGCAACTCAAACATACTCATTCAAGATAAGTGCAAACCCAAGTGTCAATTTGATGCCAGGAGCTTCGCTTGATGCAATTATACCAGTCAAATTGCCACAAGGACTCCAAACAAATCTAAATGCCTGCAACTCATTTGCAATTCAGGCTGTTCCTCTTGGAATGCCAAATGTCTGCCTTAAGGCTGAATCAAATAATGCTTGCATAAGTGTTGCTGAAGAAATTCCATGCCTAAAAATTGGTGAGCGCAAAATTACTTGTGTCGGACAAAACCAAAACGGTCAGTGGATCTATCAATTACAGTTTAATATCACTAATCTTAGTGGACAAAATGGATTGTTTTCAATCTCTCCTTCAGTCGGCACAATTCAATCATATACACCAAACAACTTGCCAAATGGTGTACCAACTACAGTAAATGCAGTATATCTTTCTTCTTCAAATAATGCTATTGTTTGTTTCAATATAGTACTCTACGACCAAAAAGAAAACAAACTATGCGATACTACATTTTGTTTGGATTTGTTGCCTTGCCCAGATCCATGCCCATGTCCATTCAAAATGATAATAGAAAAACCTCAATCATCTCAGTCTTC
>JAUQWR010000520.1 GCA_030835065.1 Candidatus Kapaibacterium sp. | reverse complement strand
CTACAGAACTTTATGCAATTTCGCCAGTAACTGAATTATTTAATAATGATGATGGAGTATTTACAGTTACTAATCAAGCTTTTTCGGGTTTAGTCGAATCTTCGATTGCAATTAATGACTATAATTCCGATGGTTTCATTGATTTCTTCCTTATGGGGCGAGATATTGTAGCTAGACCTTCAGAACTTTACCAAAATATTAATAAAACATTTGCCAAACAGAATATCACTTTTAGTAATTTCTATTGGGGTGATGCAGTATGGGCAGATTTCGATAATGATGGGGATGCAGATTTGGCTGCTTCAGGTGAGCCTTTTAATGAAAATGCTAAAATTTATAGAAATGATTTGACTTCCTTCTCGGTTGTGGATTCATTTGAAAATGGCAGAATTGCTTGCCTTTCTTCTGGAGATTTTGATAATGACGGTGATATTGATTTGCTGGTAAGTAGTTTCAAAATTGCTGCAGTTGATAAAGTAATTTTTACAATACTAAGTAATAATTCTATTCAGAAAAATGCTAAACCAGGTGCTCCAAGTGCCTTGAAATCTAATGTGAATAATAAAAATGTTACTCTTTCCTGGGATGCTTCAAGTGACGACAGGACAAATCCAAATGGCTTGACTTATAATCTGAGAATTGGTAGAATTAGCCAGGCAAATGATGTTTGCCCTTCGATGGCTTTATCTTCGGGTGAAAGATTGATTGCTGAAATTGGTAATGTACAAAATAATCGTTCGTGGACTATCGAGAACTTGCCCGATGGCAAGTATTATTGGTCAGTTCAAAGTATTGATAACAATTACGAAGGTTCTGCATTTGCTCCAGAACAAACCTTTGTTATTGGTGCACCTATTGAAGATGATACATTAAAAATTTTATATCCTAATGGTGGCGAAAATTTGGCGATTGGCTCAAATATCGAAATTAAATGGAATGGTTTAGCTGCTTCACAAGATGTGTTATTAGAATATTCTATCGATAATGGTAGCAATTGGAATGTTATAAATACTGCTGCGAAAAATGGAAAAGAGAGTTGGACTGTTCCAAATAGCCCAAGTAATCAATGTCTTGCTCGTGTAAGTACTTATTATAGAGTAGATCCAAAGATTATTCAACGTTATGAAAAAGAAAAAAATTCGATTGTAAGCGTTAGATTTAATAATAATGATGATAAAATTCTTGTTGCTTCATTGGATTCAAGCTTTTATATATGGGATCGCATAACAGGCAATAAGGAATTAACTCTAAAAAATCCAAGTATTCCTACAAATCCTTGGACAGGCAATTTTTTCAACTATGCTGATTGGTCTTTCGATAATAAATTAATTCTTACAGTAAACCAACAGACTCCACAAGCTATTGTATCAATTTGGGATGTAAAAACGGGAGTAAGAAAACTTAGTCGAACAGTTGATAATGACCAATATTTAGTTTATGCCGCCATAAGTCCTGACAATAAATATTTAGCAATTGCTGAAGCTACTTATATTAGAGTTTATGAAATTGAACTTGGACATTTGGTTAAAGAAATAAATACATTTAATGAAGGTGTCCCTTGGTATATTTCAGATCTCGCATTTTCTGCAAATGGCGAATATTTATGTGCCTCTAGGACTGATAGTACAGCTTTAGTCTGCTCTACTAGTAATTGGGAGATTATATATAGATTCCAACATCAAAAAATGCTTCAATCTATCGATATATCACCTGATTCAAAAAAATTATTGACTGCTACAGTGATTGGAGAAATTACTGAATGGGATTTGCAAACTCATTCAATTCTTAGCAAAGATTTGTTTGCTGAATATACAAAAGATGCTCAATATAATTCAGATGCAAGTCTTATTCTTATAAACGCATATAAGTCTATTTATTTATGGGATAAGAAATCTAAGAAGAAATTAGCCAATCTAAGCGAAGATTTAGTTATCAATTCTATTGATTATAGCCACGATGACAAATATATTGTAGAGTCAGATACCATTGTAAAAATTTGGGAACTTGATCCTATTCAGCCATTTTCTGATAAGTCTGATAATTTGTGGAGGATAATCGATGAAAGTTCAAAATCGGCTCTAATTAAAATTGATTCAATATCTTCACCCGATAGCCGTAGAATTTCTGTGCCAATTAGATTAGTGTTTTCTAATGATCTTGATTTGAATAAACTAACGGGTTTTGACTGTGAAATAGAATTCAACAAAAATGTATTGTATCCAGAAGGAGCTACTCCTCTAGGTAATATTGTTGGCGATAATCGCAGAATCAAGATTAATCTCCCGGCAAAACCAATAAAAGATAATATTCTCTATAATTTGGAGTTCTCCACGTTATTAGGAACCGATTCATTGACTAAGCTTAATTTTATAAGTGCTAATCCTATTGGAGATGCTGTTGATGTTACAACCGAAAATGGTGCGGTCTTGATTTCAAATATTTGTAGAGAGGGTGGTGTAAGGTTAGTTATAAATAAGATTTCTAAGTTTAAAATCTTCGAAAATCCTGATAAAAAGGAGTATAAAGTAAACTATCAATTGTCTTCAGATTGTAATGTAAGTCTTAAAGTTTTTGATTTGTTGGGACGCGATATCTTAACTTTGATCGATTCTAATCATTATTCAGGCGAGTACAATAGAAGTATCGATTTGAATTCTCTTCCAAATGGAGTTTATAATCTGATTCTCGAAGCAGATGGAGATGTTAAATCTGTTAATTTATCAATTTGTAATTAGCTAAATACTTATAAATTGAAATTTTAGGATGCTTGATCTTTAGATATTAATTCTTAAATCAAGCATCTTTTTATTTGTATAAAATTCTAAATTATATATAATCAAATTAAAACTGTATATAAATCAATTTAATAAACATCTAATACATTCTATATAAATTCATGCAGTTATTAATTATTTTTTATATTTTATAAATTATTTCTGTTAATCATATTTAGAATATTTTTAACTTAGATAAAGAATGCAAAATTTTAAAATATTTATAAATAAAATGTAACAAATTACTTGATTAAATGTTTGATATTTATTAAATTTCTTTTTTATAATCTGTAGGGAGATAATCATGAAAAAGTGTACTCTATCATTTGTTATTGTTTTGTTTTTACTTTCAATATTACAAACAACAAAAATGAACGCCGAATATCCTAGAAAAGTACTTTTCGAGGAGTTTACAGAAGTATGGTGTGGTCCATGTGCAAGTGTTGCACCAATGCTTCATGCATGGCTAGAAACCCATAAAGAAAGTGTTATTCCTGTTACTTACACAAAATACTTTGTTGTTGATGGAAGTCAATATAAATATTCAGAAAAAGATTATAACTCGAGATCCACTTTTTATAATGTTCCGTTTTATCCTTATGCTGTATTGAATGCAGTTGATGCTCCAAACGTACAATATCCCGGATTTCCGACTGATACA
>JAUQWR010000519.1 GCA_030835065.1 Candidatus Kapaibacterium sp. | reverse complement strand
AATTGCTTGTCTTCAGCGACGATTTCCATACAAATTTTTTTCTGATTATCTTTGTTGAAAGCATGTTTAATCAGATTAGAACATGCTTCGTCCACAGCAAGAGAAATCTTTTGCGCAGTATCGCTGCTAAAACCAAATTCTTGAGCTCTTTCGAAAATATAAGACCGAATGCGCTCAAGCTCGGCTAAATCGCCATTGCTGCATATTGAATATCTATATTTTTGATGTTCATTCAACATTTTTTATCGGCTCGCTCTCAATAAATTTTCCTATTGCTTCATTTTCGGTTTTAACTATATCAAATAACAAAGGAAATCCAAGTAAATCAAAAACCGAATATACCTTTTCGTTCATATCAGACATTTTGATATCGCCTCCGGAATTCCTTACGTCTTCGATAAAAGCCATAAAAACACCTAATCCTGCGCTGCTGATATAATCTAAGCCATTGAAATTAACTATTATTCTATTTTTCCCTGAATCAACAATATCCGCTAGGGCTTTTTCGAGTTCCGGAGCAGTATGTGCATCTAAATAGCCGTGCAGATCTACACATACTAAATCTTCGACATTTCTGCTCTTCGCTTCGAATTTGTTGTTCACCATATTCCACTCCATTTATCAATTAGTTTATATACGGATTATTATTAAAAAAGTTCCGTATATATTTTATTTTATTACAAAAATTATTCCAAATTTTCAGGATATTGAATTTTTATTCCTCTAAAATGTATCGCAACCGAAGTCATGTCATCATGTTGATGCGCTGTCGATTTGAAATCTAATGTCATGCCCTCTAATTTTTCAATTAATTCTTCTGCAGAATCAATTTTTTCAGACATCATTTTCTTTCGTATGCTATCCACTCCTAGCTCTTCCCCATCTTGATTGCGCAACTCATTGACACCGTCTGTATAAAGAAGGCAAACGTCATGTGAGTCGAGAAGCAATGTAGCCTCGTCAATTAGCTTATCAAAAATATGCGCAGGCGACAAAGCTATACCTATCCCTTTAGGCGCTAGTTCAATCAATTTATTTTCACTCTTTACAATCAAAGGCATGTGGCCCGCTCTTGCAAATGTAATTTGACCGTATTTATTATCGATTGCTAAGCATCCCATTGTTATAAAACTCTTTTTCTCCATCAATCCAAATAATGTTGCATTGATTTTTTTAAGCAAGTCTGCTGGTCCATCGGCACGTGGCGCAAATGAATGGACTACACCCTTGAGTTGAGCCATATAAAATGCTGCAGACATTCCTTTGCCAGATACGTCTCCTATTACTACACAAGTTCTGCCATCTTTGATTTGAACTACATCATAATAGTCGCCACCTACTTCGTCTGCTGGTATCGAGAAAGCTGAAATTGAAAAATTAGTGATTATTGGCAATGTCTGAGGTAGCAATTGATTTTGAATTCTTTTTGCTATCATCAATTCGCTTTGATATCTTTCCTTTTCGATCGAATCTTTCAATAATCGTGAATTTTCTAATGCTAAATTGACGTTATCTCCAAATGCTGCTAATACCTTGACGTCGTCTTGTTCCAAACCAAATTCTTCTGAATCAAGTACTACTAATGTTCCAAATCTTTTTGTTCCCTCAAATAATGGAATAGCTATCATCGCCTTTGCAACAGGTATATAAGAATTTAAGAAAGAGAACTCTTGGCTTTCGGGTACTGAAGCTATCAAGTTTGGCTTTACTATACTTAAGAATGAATTTTTTAAATTAGTATTTTCATGAGCAGAAATTATCACTACAGGATTTAAATTTATTGCTGCACCGATTTTGACTGAGTTGTCGTCATTATAAATTTCTGTCCATACTGCCGAGCCTCCCGAAGCATGCAATGCAAGCTGGGTAACTGTCTCCATCAAATAACTAACGTCCTTGGAAGCAGAATCAGTAATAAACCTGTTTAAGTAAGTTAGTGAAGTAATTTCGCTGGTTCTTCTTTCCATGATTCCGGTTGTTGGCAAAGCAAATAAAACAGCAAAAAATAGTCTGATCGAATAGGCTGTGATAAATAATATTGAAGCTTGATATAAATAACTGGTGCCAGGTATGTGTAATGTAAGAATTGACTTAGCAAAACTCGACTCTGTGCTCGACACAATAGACATTGATAATGTAATAATCCATACTATCAACGAAAGCCACAAAAATCTAAACTTTCTGCTGCGTGGAAGTGTTGCTATCCATGCATTTTTCTTGGCTGCTAAGAATACTATAATTGTAAAAACTAACAAAAAGAAAGAGTTGATGCTTTCCAAAAAGTCGAAACTAGGGCTTATATAGTTAATTATTTCGTAGCCAATCAAATACATTAATCCAGCCGAAATAATTCTAATATATGTA
>JAUQWR010000518.1 GCA_030835065.1 Candidatus Kapaibacterium sp. | reverse complement strand
GCTTGTCGAAGGGGAGCTTGTCGAAGGGTGGTCCCTGAGCCTGTCGAAGGGTGGTCCCTGAGCCTGTCGAAGGGTGGTCCCTGAGCCTGTCGAAGGGGAGCCTGTCGAAGGGGCGGTCCCTGAGCCTGTCGAAGGGGAGTTTATCGAAGGGTGGTCCCTGAGTTTATCGAAGGGGAGAAGTGATAAATAAAATCTAGTTTTCCTATTTGAGGAATGCCAAAATGCACTTGCAATGAACATTAAATTGTGAACAAGAAGATACAAGGGAAAAGTCTAAATATTTATTTTGTTAGGATTTATTTTAGGAGTGATGGCTAATTTAAACATTTTTGGAGTAGTGGTTTTTGCATAAAAGTCAACAGCTTCAAACCTTGATACTGAGCAGAAAGCTTCATATTACCTCAACAGTTGCCATTGTCTATATAGTGTGATGGTGTTGTTTATTTTTTTATCATTCGTTCATAATCTTTTCTGCAAAATAAACCAGGCCCAGCATGCGAACCGAAATTCATTTCAAAACGTACAAAATTAATCAAGTCGTTTTCAGTCAATGTGTAAATTGTCTCTGCCATGTAGTAATCTGCTCCAAAAGTACCCATTTGTTCGGCTAAATACTCATCATCTAAAATCCTGATTATCAAAGTATCGCCGGTTAATTTCACATAATCTATCTTGCAATTGCTTGGTCGCATATTTAATATATCGATTAAAATTTTTGGTGATTTATCAATCGAATCAAGCATTTTACCCTTTTTCAAATATTCACAATTAGTGATTGTGTCAAAATATGAACTCCAGTAATAGTCTGTAATTTAATTTGAATCAATAGAGTAACATTCACTTGTTTTGAAATTATAATTCCATTTTCCAACTTTGTCGGGGCATGAATCGATTTGCATAAATTGAATAATCCATTTAGATCCAAAAATTGGAAGTAAAGCAATCCCAACTATTAAGAAGTAAATATTTAAACGATTATTCATTTTCATTATGTATCAATTAAGTCAAGTTGCCTGAATATTACTAAAAATGCAAACAAACTCTTTTATATAAGCATTCTCAATAAATGTAATTTCAAAATAATTAATTTTAAGCAACTTAAAAAATTAAAATATTGTTTTTAATCAATTATATTACTAGCAGTTTATTTTTCAATCTCAATCATTAAAGAATTAGAAATTAAACTATAAAATGATAAACTTACAGTATATTTATCCACTGGTATAAGCTTGTTCTTTATGTAATCCCGAAATATAGGGATATCCTGCAATTTTACTCTGCCAAGAATGAATTCTCCAGGTTTTATTCTTTTATAAAATTTTTTTAATTGTTTCTCCGTATAAAAAGTAGATGTCAAAACATCCATGGAAAAATATTTACAAATATTAGAATCATTACAATTAATAATCGAAGCTCCCATTCCCTGTGGGAATTTCCAATAGGGGAAAATCATAATTTTTTGAGTAGTTTTGGAAATATTTGTGAATTTGTATTGAATAAATATATCTTCTCCAAACTTATAATTTGATTTTTCAGTCGAAATCTCAAATCTAATATTTTTAATCATTGAAGAGTCATTTTTGCCATAAATCAAATCTGATTGAAATATTAAGATGATTATTATTAAAAAGTAAAATTTCATACTTTATCCTTTTATTTTTTTAGAAGGTTTGCAACTTCATGAAGTTGCTGATATATGAGCACAAAACTACATACCAGCACTTAACTTGATACGAAACTTAAAGTTTGATTTAAACACTGAATCACCACTTTGATCAAACCTGTGTTAGAGGCTGCCTTTCTTGTTCTTTTGTTTATAACTTAATGTTTCAAACCATGCTTTTTGAGGTCTACTTTCTGGATACCCGTTTTCAGAGCGAAACATTTTTCGTTCTTCGGTAAAGTCCCACCAAGATTTTGTAGTGTCATTTGTGTTTGCGAAATTAACGACCAGTCTAAATTGGTCTTCAACACATGGATCAACCCAATAACCTGATTTTTGTTCGTATTCGTCTGTCAGTTTAGCACCGTCTTTTTCTTTTAGTTCGTTGAGTGAATAATAACCTAAAAACACAAGGTCTTCGGCAAACTTTATTCCGACAGAGGGAACTGTTTGAAATTCTGCTAACGCATGAATTTCTTTAATACGTTCAGTTGTAGCGTTTAGCAGCACTTCCAATTCATCAGTTGCGAAGTCTAGAAGGTTAGCAAGTTTGATTTTATGCTTTCTCAAAATTGCTTTTTCTGTGTCCGATAGCGGAAGTTTTATGTTTGTCTTACTTTTCATCTTCAGCAAAAGTCAGCAAATAGCCGTTATTATCTTCTATTGAAAATTCTGTTGCACCATAAAATGTTTTTTCAAGACCTTTAACCACTTTCAAGTTGTCTTTAATTTTGTCGAAGAACTCTCTGATTTCAGATGTTTTAATGTAAAAAAGTAATGAGCCACCTTTTTGTCGAGATATAATAGGCAAGTCGTCTCCTAAACTTTGAAAAGTCTGAAACATGAAAGTAACGTTTCCGCAAGTCATCATAGTCCAAAAAATATCTCCTTCTTCGGGAACTGTCATTACAACCTTAAATCCTAATTGTTTGTAAAAGTCAATTGTCTTATTGATATCGTTTACAAAAATGTTTGCTGTTACTGAATCCATTTCAATATTATTGTTTTTGTTGTCAAATAATGTTTTTAGTGTCGTTCATTAAAGATGCCACTAATTCATTTATCTACATACTCTCAATAAATGAACAATCAAAATAATAAAATATTCTATGACTAAAAAAAATAATTTAATGAAACCATAAATTGTCGAAGGGGAGTTTATCGAAGGGCGGTCCCTGAGCCTGTCGAAGGGGAGTTTATCGAAGGGTGGTCCCTGAGTTT
>JAUQWR010000517.1 GCA_030835065.1 Candidatus Kapaibacterium sp. | reverse complement strand
TTCTTGAGGTTTGATACCAATAGATTCGCCAGATTTTTTATCATATCTGACAAGTCCGCCATACTGCCACTGACCATACACAATATTAGGATCTTTAGGATCAATTTGAGGTTCGTAGCCATCGCCACCAACCACGAAAATCCAATCTAAATTGAAAACACCAAAGGCATTATTATTTTTAGCAGGACCACCAAAAGAATTATTATCTTGTGTACCACCATAAACGTTATAGAATGGTTCAGCATTATCAGCTGTAATTCTATAAAACTGAGTGACAGGAAGATTTTCGAAATATCTCCAGGTATTTCCACGATCATAGCTTTCGTATAATCCACCATCACCACCAATCATCACATAATTCGTATTTTTGGGATCGATGAAAAAAGCATGATCATCCACATGTCTTTCTTTTGTACTCAACATAACAAAAGATTTTCCGCCATCAAGAGTATATCTCGAATAAGTATCCAAAACATAGACCAGATCTACATTTTTAGGATCGCAATAAATTTCTTGATAATATTGAGCAGAACCGGAAACGTAATCATTACGTTTTTCCCACGAATTACCTTTATTAGTGGATCTAAAGAATCCACCTCTTCCCTCTGCAGCTTCTATTGTAGCATAAATTACATCAGGATTGACCGGAGAAATAGCTAAACCAATTTTACCCATATCTACCGAAGGCAAACCATTAGTAATTTTTTCCCAATTAGCTCCTGCATCAATTGATTTATAAATAGCAGATTCAGGACCACCATCAATCATAGTCCACACATGGCGGCGACGTTGATAAGAAGCACAATACAAAATATTTGGATTGCGTAGATCCATAACTATATCTGTAACGCCGGTATTTTCACTTATATCCAAAGATTTGGACCATGTCTTGCCACCATCAGTAGTTTTATATAAACCTCTATCACCACCAGGACCCCAAAGCGGACCTTGTGCAGCAACATAAACAATATTTGAATTATTAGGATCAACAACAATCTTACCAATATGTTCAGATTTATTCAATCCCATATTTTTCCATGAATTACCACCATCAGTAGATTTATAAATACCATCACCCCAAGATACAGATCTTTGGCTATTGTTTTCGCCAGAACCTACCCAAACAACATCTCTATTGCTAGGGTCAAGCACAACACAACCTATTGAAAATGATTTTTCATTATCGAATACCGGTCTGAAAGTAATACCGCCATTAGTGGTTTTCCATACACCACCACTAGCTGCAGCAACAAAATAATAAGAGCGATCATTTGGATCGACAGCCAAATCACTTATTCTTCCCGAAGTAACAGCAGGTCCGATACCTCTAAAAGTCAATCCGGAAAGTATAGATTCATTATAAGCCTCTTTTGATTCTTCTTTTTTGTTTTCTTTTTTAGCAGATTGAGAGAGTGCTGTAAAAGCAAAAAGACAAATAAATGAAGCAAGAATAATTCTTTTCATTAATACCTCTATAATATTAGTATATTATTATCATAAATTTAACTGCAAACTATTAAAATTATTGCCATAATAATAACTATTATTTTCCACATTTTATTAATTTTTTTATTTATTATCAAATCGAGAAATATTTGCTGATTAATTAAATTTGAATTATATTGAGAAATTTTACGATTGTTTAATCGTTTTTAATTCTGTTTGAATTGTAAATTTGGATAATTGAAAATGAATAGTAATTTTATTGATGAGAATTTGATTTTTGAATATATAGAAAAATATCAAAATCCTGATTCTAAACTCGTTGATGATGTAATAAATAAAGCACTCGAACTCAACGGACTATCTATAGCAGATGCAGCAATTTTGCTTAACACAAAAAATCAAGATGATATACAGAAAATCTATCATGCTGCTTATAAAGTAAAAGATGAGATATATGGAAAAAGATTAGTACTTTTTGCTCCTCTTTACGTTTCTAATTATTGCTCAAATAATTGTCTTTATTGTGGTTTTAGAGCCGATAATAAAGAAATTTCGCGCACTACACTATCGATAGACCAAATTAAAGAAGAAACTCTTGGTATACTCGAGCAAGGTCATAAACGCGTACTTATGCTTATGGGCGAGCAACATAAAAATTGCCCAACTGACTTTTTCTTTGATGCTATTGATGCAGTCTATTCTGTTAAAGATTCAAAAGGCAATTCAATTAGGAGAATTAATGTAGAAATTGCTCCTCTCAATGATGAAGAATTTCAAAGAATAAGTCAAATCAAAATTGGAACCTATACTGTTTTTCAAGAAACATACCACCGCGAAACATATAAATTTATGCACCCAAGTGGTAAAAAATCTGATTATGATTGGCGTTTGACTACTATGGATAGAGCCCTTTCCAATGGATTGCACGATGTGGGCATTGGCGCTTTGTTTGGTTTGTTTGATTATAGATTTGAAGTTATGGCTATGATCCAACACTCAGAACATTTAGACAAAAATTATGGAGCCGGACCACATACTATCTCTATTCCAAGAGTGCAGCCTGCTAATAATGCTCCGGCATCTCATCATCTTAAATATGCTGTATCTGATGATGAACTAAAAAAATTGGTAGCTGTTTTAAGATTATCAGTTCCTTATACAGGTATGATTTTATCTACAAGAGAGCCTGCACATCTGCGTACTCAATTGTTCGATTTGGGAATTTCTCAAATTAGTGCCGGATCTAAAACTAATCCAGGTGGTTATAAACAAGCTTTCTCCGAAAAGGTTGATGAAGGACAATTTACTCTTAATGATTGCAGAAGCTCAGGCGAAATTATTCAGGATGTTATAAAACAAGGTTTTATTCCATCGTTTTGCACAGGATGCTATAGATTAGGCAGAGTCGGTCAAGATTTTATGGATCAGGCAAAACCTGGTTTGATTAAAATTTACTGTCAGCCTAATGGATTGACAACTTTGAGAGAATATTTGAACGATTATGCAGACGATGACACTAAGAAATTGGGTAATGAATTGATTGAAAAGGAATTAGATCTGATTCCTAACGAATCTGTGAAAGAAAAAACTAAAGAATTTATTGATAGAATTGATAATGGCGAAAGAGATTTGTATTTCTAATATGAACTTAAATAAAATATTAAATAATGATGCTTTTTCGAGAGATGAAATCATTTACTTGTTGAATCTCGAAAATCAAAACGAAATAGAATTGCTGAGAGATGCAGCATATAGAACTATGTCTAAATTTGTCGGCGAAAAAGTATATTTTAGAGGGCTTATAGAGTTCTCTAATATTTGTCTTAATGACTGCTTTTATTGTGGAATTCGCAAAAGTAATAAAAATTTTCATAGATATAATTTGGATAAAGAGCAAATTATTGAAGCAGTAAAACTTGCAATGGAATTTAATTATGGTTCGGTTGTACTTCAATCTGGTGAACGTACAAATGAATCTTTCATCGAGCATGTATTAGATTTAGTTAAAACCATTAAATCTATTTCAACTAATGATATTTTTCCCGAAGGGCTTGGTATCACTCTTTGTGTTGGCGAACAAACCAAAGAAACTTATCAAAGATTTTTTGATGCTGGTGCGCATAGGTATTTGTTGCGTATTGAATCTACAAATGAATCACTTTTCAAATCCATACATCCTCCGGAATTAGATTTTAATAAAAGGATGGATTGCCTGAAAAGCTTGAAAGAAATTGGTTTTCAAGTTGGCACAGGAGTTATGATTGGTTTGCCCGGGCAAACTATCGAAAATCTTGCTGATGATATTATATTCTTCAAAGAAATGGATGTAGATATGATTGGAATGGGACCTTTCATTCCGCATAAAGACACTCAATATGCTTATATGATTGAAGAAGATGAAAAATCAAAATGGAAAAATTATGAGCTGGCTCTTAAAATGATTGCTGTAACACGTTTGGTTTTGCAAAATGTGAATATGGCATCTACAACAGCTTTGCAAGCTATTAATCCATTTGGTCGAGAAGAAGGACTCAGATATGGTGCTAATATAATCATGCCTCAACTCACTCCAACAGAAGTAAGAAAAGAGTACCAACTTTATGATGGCAAGCCATGCATGGATGAGTTTGCTAAGGAATGTCATCTTTGTTTGAGTGGGCGTATTGCATCAATCAACCGAGAAATCGGATATGGCGAGTGGGGCGATTCAAAACATTATTTCTCAAGGACGTAAAATGAGAATTGAACATGATGCTTTGGGAGAATTAGAAATTGATGATAATGTGTATTGGGGTATTCATACTCAAAGAGCATTATACAATTTCGAAATTTCAAATTATCTTAATCAATTTTCAATGATCAAAGCCTTGGCTATTGTAAAGAAATCATGCGCAGAAGCTAACTATGATCTAAATTTTATTGATGAAACAAAATATTTAGCAATTTGTGCTTCTTGCGATGAAATAATAGATGGCAAGCATATCTCTCAATTTCCTATCGATGCTATGCAAGGTGGTGCCGGAACTTCATTAAATATGAATATGAATGAAGTAATTGCCAACCTAGCATTGGAGAAAATTGGCAAAGAAAAAGGGCAATATTCATTTATTCATCCAATCGAACATGTAAACCTTCATCAATCTACTAATGATGTATATCCTTCTGCTCTAAAGATTGCATTAATTTTTCTTTATCGCGAGCTAAGCCAATCTATTGCCGGGCTTCAAGGTGCCCTGAACGATAAAGAAAAAGAATTTGCCGATATTTTAACTATTGGAAGAACAGAATTACAAGATGCAGTGCCTATGACTTTAGGCGCACAATTCGGCTCTTTCGCTGAAGCAATTGCTCGGGATAGATGGAGGAGCTTCAAATGTGAAGAAAGATTGAGAATTTTAAATATAGGCGGTACTGCCATTGGTACTGGTCTGACTGCTCCTCGAAAATATATATTTCTTATAATTGAAAAACTTAGGAAAAATACTGGATTAGGTCTTAGTCGTGCAGAAAATATGATTGATGCTACTGCTAATAATGATGCATTTTCTGAAGTATCCGGCATATTGAATGCTCATGCAGCCAATTTGATAAAAATATCTTCAGATCTTAGGTTATTGCATTATCTGGATGAAATACATCTTCCCTCTCTTCAAGCAGGATCCTCTATTATGCCAGGAAAAGTTAACCCGGTTATTATTGAATCTATAATGGGTACTGCTTTGAAAGTTTTATCGAACGATAAATTGATTAATGATTTGATTAGCCGTGGAACTCTTCAAATTAACGAATTTATGCCACTTATTGCCTATACATTGATTGAATCTTTAGAACTATTAATAAAGCTAAATAATAGCTTTGCTAAGCATATAATCCAAATCAAAGCTAATAAAGAACAATGTTTAAATAAGTTTTATAGCAATCCAATTATTATTACAGCATTTATCCCAATTATTGGATATGATAAATGCTCTGATATTATTTCAGATTATACAAAAATTTCTGAGCCCAAACCAAAATTTGATTCTTTTTTAGAAAATTATCTAGATACCGATACAATAAAAAAGGTGTTAAATCCTTCTAATTTAATGTCATTAGGATACAAATAATTTTTTTTGAAAATTATATTACTCTTCAGCAATATATTGTTTTCACTATCGTCAATATATTCAAATGAATGTTAAATTTTAAAATATAGAGGCTAAAAAATGGAATATTTAACAAAAGAAAGCTTTATTGAAAAAGTTTTTGATTTCGAAAATGAAACAGAATGGAAATTTAAAGGTACAAAACCTGCTATTATTGATTTTTATGCTGATTGGTGTGGTCCTTGCAAAATGATTAGTCCTATTTTGGAACAATTATCAAAAGAATATGATGGAAAAGTTGATATCTACAAAATAGATACTGAAGAACAGCAAGAACTTTCAGCAATGTTTGGTATTCGTAGTATTCCTTCATTGTTGTTCATTCCAACTAGTGATAAACCGCAAATGGCAGTTGGTGCACTTCCAAAAGATGGCTTTATCAAGGCAATTGATGAAGTTTTGGGTGTAAAACATCCAACGCAAGAAACAAATTTAAACTAGAATACTAGTACAATTATTAAATACCCCAAATGTAATTCGTTTCATTTGGGGTATTTTTTTATCATCCTGTTATAACTTACAATTTAATAAAAGATCTTATCTCATAAATGTTACTTTATAACCGTAAAGCGCTGATACAAACTGCCTAGATTATTATTGATTACGATTTGATATGTTCCACTGGATAAAGAATTAATATCAACTATTTGTTCCCTATTCTCAATTTGAACATTTAAAATTTCACGACCTGAAACATCAATCACATATAAAGTAGCGGGATAAGAGTAATTATCCGGAAGAACAACTTTTATATTATCTTTAGCAGGATTTGGAATAATACTTAATCCATTATTTAGATTTTCATATACCGAAACATCATCATACAAATATTCATCAGAAATATCAGAGAAACATCCAATATCAGATCTTGCTTTTACGGTATATTTACCTTCTTTGGCGGGTACAAGATAATTTTTTGTTTCGCCATTTAAGATATTTCCTTCGAAATACCATTGATTAAAACTTAACCATGATGATTGCAGTTTATTATCTACCTTTGTAATTGTTGGTTTCTCAGGTTGAGGATTTATATTGATTTCCAAAGTAATAGAATCTACGCAAGAATTATCGAAATTACGTTTTAAAGTAATAAATCCTTTTGATTGATCAGCCCATTTCACATAAATTGAGTCAGAATTGATTTGCTGAGAAATTTCACCATTTTGAATTTCCCATACATTTTTTGCATTGTCAATATGCTTAGTAAAGTAAATATTATTAGTATTAGCACAAATTGTCTTTTGACCCGAAATTGTAGCTTCAGGCACTTTGTTTAACACTACTTTTAAAGTATCATAAGTATCACAAGCAGTTTCAATATTTACTTTTTGAATAATAACTTTAGCCGTATCAACAAATTTCCATTTAACAACAGCTGTATCAGAATCATTAGGAGTTTGAAGTGTACCACCATCAACAATCCATTTATAAGCTGATTTTGCTTCTTTAACAACCGAAAATTTACTAATACCTGATTGGCAGGCAATATTTTCTCCACTAATTTTAGGTAAATTATTCGGAATTACTCTAACATACCAAAACACAGAATCGATACAACCGCTTTGATTTTTTTGAATTAAAGTAATTTTCTGGATACCAAGACTATCCCAACGGAGTTGAACTTTATCTGCAGCAATATTTTTAACTAAGCTTGCTCCATCTGCACGCCAGTAGTTTGTTATTTGAGGAGTTTGATTGCAAGAATATACAATTTTTTCTCCCAGACAAACTACTGTATCTCCTCCAATCAGTTTTGGAGAAGGATAATAATTAATTTTGACAATTTTAATAGTTGAATCAATACAACCAGAAGCAGTTTCTTGGTACAAATAAATAATACCTTGCCCCACATCGCCCCATTTTATGAGTGCTGATGAAGAATCAAATTTCCCATCAATAAATCCACCTTTCACTCTCCAATGATTAATAACACCTTCCATTGGCGTTGTATAATACATTACATAAGAATTTTCGCAAGTATTATCCGAAAAATTACCTATAAATGGTCTTAGTGGTCCAAATATTTTCATAGGTGCGCTCGGATCACTATTTATCATCGGATTCATACTAATAATTCTAATTCGGTAGTTGGCAGAACTTGGGATAGAATCCGGAATTCTACAACTTATCATACCAGTCTGTTGAGAAGCTACTGAACCAATATCTTTAGGATTTGCAAAAGAACCTAAAGTATCGGATAATTGAGCAATAAACATATTTCCTGGATTGAACGGAGTATTTGTTATATAATAAACTTTAATCAGATTTTTAGCACAAAGACTTCCTTCGGCACGATCAAATATAATAGCACTTACAGTCTGAAAACCAAAAGAGCTGGACCATGATGTATAATTACCTGATACTTTTGCTCTTACTCTCCAATAATATGTTTGGGAGTAGGATAAATTGGATGTTGCTGTATAATTTGTAGCATTAATATCTGAAACATCAATAGCAGAAGTAGTAAAGTTTTGATCAGTAGAAACTTGAATTTGATAGCTATCAGCA
>JAUQWR010000516.1 GCA_030835065.1 Candidatus Kapaibacterium sp. | reverse complement strand
GTCAGAAAAATATGTATCCCTAAAACTGCAACGATTCCAAACTACATTAGAAATAGTATTAATTTCCGGATCTACTGATTTGCCTGCTATCCCGGATAGACCACCAAATTTCACAAGAACCGATGTAAGATCAGCATCATTAAGATTACAAGCATAAATAAAAGTCTTTTCGAAAAGTGCACCATTGAATGCAACCCCCGAAAAATCACATTTTTCCAGATTTGTTTTAATAAACTCAGCTTCTTTGAAATTACAATTCATAAATATATTCTTAGATAAATTTGAACTCATAATTTTGCATTTGCTCAAATCCGAATCTGTAAAGTCACAGCTATCCACATTATTACTTTTAAGCAATAGTTCAGCCAGATCCGAACCGATAAATTTGCATCTCAGCAAATTAGATGATCCAAATTTGGAATTCAGCTCTTTTAATCCCGAAAAATCAGCATCTACCCAATTCCCTTTCGACATATCCCAGTTTAGTTTGCTTGATTTTGCAGAATCCCCAAATTCTGTTTGAATATTTTTATCCAGTAAATCCAAATCATTTTCATTTGAGTTAAATTTTTCAGAAAAGTAGTTCAAATCTACTTCAAGAATTTCAGCAAGTTTATTCATTGTAATAATATCAGGAACAGATTCACCTCTTTCCCATTTGCCAACAGCTTGGGCACTAATAAAAAGTTGCTCTGCAAGTTGCGACTGTGTAATATTCATTTTTTTTCTTGCTTTGGCAATTTGATTGCCTATCATATTGATATCCATTTGTACACCTTTTTTGTTTATAAAAGACAATACAAAAATAATTCATACAAACTCTTTACACAACAGACACTTAACAACTTGTAGTTGTATTTTTGCTCTTTATAGTTGTATTTGACAACTGATAGTTGTATTCAATTATTATAAGAAAATTGAAGTATCTTTCACCTCTAATTAAAAAAAGAAGCAGCCATTTTTTTGACTGCTTCCAATAATATTATTTTTTGATAGGATATTCAGGAACTTTAGGAACTTTTGGTTTGTTATCGGTTTTAAGTTCTTCCAAAATCACTTCAATACCTTTAATCAATTGTTCATCAATACCATTATATTCCTTATCAGGATGATTATCAATTTCAATATCAGGGCTCATGCCGGTACCTTCGAGCACCCAAGTGCCATTAGCTCCAAAATTAGCAAATTCCGGTCTATTAAGATAGCCCCCATCAATAAATGGCAAAGATCCGCGGATACCAATCACTCCACCCCAACTACGTTTACCAATCAACTTGCCCAAACCCATTGACTTAAATTGATATGGGAACAAATCACCATCCGACATAGATTGCTCATTAATTAAGCAAACCATTGGTCCAGTCATAATTGCATCCGGAGTAGTAAAAACTAATTCCTGATTGCGTGCATTCTTAGCAACGGCGAGTATTCTTCTTAGTCTTTCTATCACCATAGGCGAAACATTTCCACCGCCATTATATCTATCGTCAATTATCAAAGCTTCTTTGCGAGCCTGTGGATAGAAATACTTAACAAATTCATTTAGTCCGTTTGTCGGGCTCATATCCGGTATATGAATATAAGCAACTCTGCCCTGAGTAACTGAGTCCACATATCTACGATTATTCTCAACCCAATTAAAATATCTCAAATCAGATTCAGAAGCAATTGTTTTAATTGTTTGCTCAGAAGCTCCATTAGCGTTTGCTGTTTTGTTAAACTTTATTGTAACGAACTTGTTTGCCTGATTTGTCATTGCAGCATAAGGAGTTAGCTCCTTGCTCAGCAATTTACCATTAATCGAAATAACAAAATCGCCCTGCTTAATTCTTACTCCAGATTCAGTGAGAGGAGACCTTGTTTTTTCTTCCCAATTTCTTCCCTCATAAATCTTTTTAATCCTATAAAATCCACTTGCTGCATCGAACTCAAAATCGCAACCCAAATAACCAATATTTGAGGATTCGACTTTAGGAAGATCGCCACCGCCAACATAAGCGTGACCAACATTGAGCTCACCGATCATTTCACCTAATATATATGTCAAATCTGAGCGATGCGCAACATAAGGTAATAATTTTGCATACTTTTCTTTGATAGCTTTCCAATCCACTCCATGCATATTTGGATCGTAGAAGAAATACTTCATCTGACGCCAAGATTCTTCAAAAATCTGCTTCCATTCTTCCTTTGGATTGATTTCCATTTTCATGTCAGCAAGATTTAATTTTCCTTCTTTTCCGCTAATATTATCTTTTAGTTTTGTTATAAAGTAATCTTTGCCTTGAGCAAACATAATCTTTTTGCCATCAGCCGAAATTGTATAAGAAGCAAAAGCACCAATCTTTACTTCTTCTTTTTTGCTAATACTATATTCATATAGCGTAGGAGGATTTCCTGCTTGTGTCCTTACATAATATACTTTATCATCGAAACTTGACAATCCGAAATAATTGGCAGCTGGCACAGGCAATTCAAAAATTCTGCCTTCTATACCATCTAAATCAAAACTAGCTGACTTATCTTCGTCTTTTTCTTTTTTAGATTTTTTTGATTTTGATTTATCATCATCAGCTTCTTCTTTTTTTCTTTCTTCTTCAATAGCTTTGGTTTCGTCACTTTCATATTTTGCAAAAGGCGATTCGGTCTCTCTCTGCAAAGTAATTCCATATACTTTTGTCATATTATTATATGTAAAGTTATATTCGAAATTTCCAATTGTAGGATTGAAAGAACGGTTGGAAGTGAAGAATAAATATTTAGAATCTTTAGAAAATATAGGTTCGGAAGACTCAAAAAATTCGCTACTTACTTTCGTTATTTTACCGGTTTCAAGAGAGTACAAATAAATAATTGACAAATAATTTCCGACAAAATCAGTATAAGCAACCCAGCGGCTATCGGGCGACCATGAAAAATCTCTTAACTCCCAAGTCTTTGATTTAGCAATTTCAGTAGTTTTCTTTGTTTCTATATCGATATAGAATAGTCTCATAGTTTTATCTGAATTAAGCAATTTTTTGCTATCGGGCGACCATTTCAATTCCCATCTATATGATTTTGCATCATTAGTCAATTTAGTTTTGTCAGAGCCATCAGGCCTAATAATATAGACTTCATCTTCACCTGATTCATCCGAAATAAAGGCAATCCAGCGTCCATCAGGCGACCATACAGGATT
>JAUQWR010000515.1 GCA_030835065.1 Candidatus Kapaibacterium sp. | reverse complement strand
TTACCAGTGCGACCGCTATAAGTCAATTCTGCCCATTTATCCAATTTATAAGACTTATATTTTTCTTCGTCAATAATATAATCTTCGCTTCCAATCTCATCATTTTTTACTAAAGTAGGCGAAGGAGCTGAAACTCCACTAAAAGTTTTCACTTTGAGCACCCTAACGTCAACTATTTCGAAAGCATCAGGCGAAGGAACTACTAAATTTTCGCTTCTTACAATAGTGATTGGTGCTGCTGGATTATACTCAGAATAGGTATTACTGACTAATGGCAAAAGCACTTTGTCGCCGTCTTTAGTCAAGACGGTTTTAAAACCTTTAAAATCAATATTATAAGTAATAATTGACAAATCATCTGAGGGAGATTCATTAAAAATATCATCATGAGCCAGAATTGGCTTTACGAATAGAGCACTAAATATGAATAATGCTATTGATAATAATAATCTCATATGTGTCCCTTTGTCAAATATTATTAACGACAAGTACTTTTTTACAAATTAATATTTTTGCTTTAAATGAAACAGTATAAAAACATCAATAAGCACTAACACATTATAAGATTATTAAAAAAAATGTCAAATTTAACTGATTAACAGCTAAAATAATCAAAAGTTACAGAATATGCAACAAAATAATATGACTTTTCAACAAAATTATTATTTTAATTGACAAATTATTAGTTAATAACCATTTTTAGTGGACTTAAGGAAATATTCCTGAGCCGAGCAAGATTTTTCGCCTTTTGCCGGTTCAGCTTTCATATAATTTCCATCAGCCTGCAATATCCATGTTTTTTTATTATCTTTCAAATAAATATCAAGCAAATGTCTCAAATATTTCTTTAATGCTGGCTCATATATAGGAAACATAATCTCAACCCTCCGATGCAGATTTCTAGACATCCAATCGGCACTAGAAAGATAAAATTCTTCTTTGCCACCATTCTTAAAGTAAAATACTCTACTATGCTCAAGAAATCTTCCTATCACAGATCGTACGCTAATATTTTCGCTTATACCCGGGATTCCAGGGCGCAAGCAGCACACTCCACGGCAAATCAAGTCGATTTTTACACCTTTTTGCGAGGCTTTATATAGTTCAGGAATTACTTCTCTATGGGCAATTGCATTCAATTTTGCAATTATATG
>JAUQWR010000514.1 GCA_030835065.1 Candidatus Kapaibacterium sp. | reverse complement strand
CTCTATTGATGATGCAGCTTGTCCAGAATTTAATAAACCACCGATCACAACTACATTTGAATCTTTTGTTAATAATGCCTTAAATTCAGATCTAAATTCTCTCATTGATGGTGCATACTCAACTTTCTCTGTATTTACATTTATAATTTCACAAGTACTGGTAATTGTATTATTCTCGTAATCAATACCACCCATTACTAAGATCAATGAATCATTAATTAGAAGCGCTTGACAAAAATTCCTTTTTACTTGCATACTATCAATGTAACGCCACTTTATTTCTGAATGCAGTATTCCTGATCCAAATAAAATCACCACCATCAATACAATTAAAATTTTAAGTTTCATACTGTGCCCTTTGCTTACTTTTAGTAATATATCAACTTAAGATTTATTGTATTATTTTCCAAATTTTTTTAAAAAAAAATGACCGTAATTTCCTTCCGGATTATTTACGGTCATTTGTATTTAAAATTTGTATTCTTATTTTTCTATATTATTTCCTAAAACTTATGCTTCTAATATATATTCGACTTTGTCATGCGGTCTAATACAGTAGATATTCTATCGTAAACATCTTCGAGCATGCCTACACCATTAATCTTATGCACTAAACCCATACTTGAATAATATTTAATCAAAGGCTTTGTAAGGCTTTCATATATTTCTAATCGGTTTCGGATTGTTTCTTCCTTATCGTCTTCTCTCTGGTACAAATCAAAATCACCATCTGCAGGTGGTGGATTGAAAATTAAATGAAAAGACTTGCCAGTCTTTCTATCTGTACGTCTCAAACTCAATCTTGAAATAATTAATTCATGAGGTACTTCCAATACAAGCACACAATCCAGCTTTTGATTCATCTTGATTAGCATTGAGTCTAATGCAGCAGCTTGAGGTATTGTACGTGGAAATCCATCCAATAGAAATCCTTTTTTGTACTGCGGTTTGCTCAATTCATCTTTGATCAAATCAATAATTAATGAATCTGGAACCAACTCACCATTGTTCATAAACTTGGTTACTTCCAGTCCTAATGGAGTTTGGTCGCGCATGTTTGCCCGCAGCAAATCGCCGCTCGACAATTGTCTGATTCCAAAGTCCGCACAAATATGTTGCGATTGGGTGCCCTTGCCTGCTCCGGGAGGTCCCAAAAAAATTAACCTCATTCTTCCCTCTTCAGGATTTTTCCAAACAACAAAATCGCTTCTCCGGCTTTCTGCCAGATTATCGGTTTTGCCGATTTAGACTATTTTGTTTTTTCAAAATTAATAAAATTTTGCGCTTTTAGCTTATGTTAAAACTATATTAAGCCGTTTTTATTGCAAAATTTCTTTTAATTTACTTCAATTTTCATACCTTTTTTCTGATTTTTGTTTAAAATTTTTTAAATTATTTTGTTTTGCTTAACAATATTTTAGCAATTTTGGTTTCAATTATTTATTATTATATTTCTTAAAGGTAATTATGATGACAGACAAACCTACTA
>JAUQWR010000048.1 GCA_030835065.1 Candidatus Kapaibacterium sp. | reverse complement strand
AATGAAACTTCCGGTTTGGTTTTGCAGATTGAATTCATAAATAATGAAATATACTTGATCGAACACAATATTAAAATCAGCGATTTTATGCCCAAATTGATTGGAAATCATACAAAAATCAAACTAAAATAGAAAAAGCCGGAATTATCCGGCTTTGCTATTATGTTTTTTCACATTCCCCTTGGTCTACACATAATAGTCGAATTCTCTATCCGAATTTTGAACAGGAACTGGTTCATTAAAACTTCTGTTCTTTTGAGAATTAATCATCACTTGAAATGTAGTTGACTGCTCATCAGTCAAAATCGATTTAATTTGACTATTAAGTTTATTCATATTAGCCTCCATAATCGACTTCATGGAATCTCTATCGATTGTATTAGCAGATTGATTTTGCATTTGAGATTCCATTTCTTTCATATTATTTTCCAGAATCGAACTGAGCTTAGTTTTTTGCTCATCAGTCAAATTAAGTTTTTCGGCAAGTTGAGAAACCATCTCAGCAGAATTTGGTTTAGGCGGAGGACCGCCGTTACCGGATCTTTTCATTTGTAAGTTTTGCAATTCATTAATATTGGTTGAACTGCCGGCAATACCGGAGCTAGTCATATATAACCTCCTGTTTAAAAAGTAAAAGGGTAGTTTAATTGCGATATGGACACACAAATACCGCAATAAGAATAATCCATTATTACACTAAATCCCTATCCCCAACTAAAGCCTATCTCTATGTCTCTCCATAGGCTTATTCTTAGGAGCTTTAAGCCTGATCATGTCTCTCATCATTTCTTTAGCTTTTTTTAATTGCTCCTGATTCAAAATGCTTTTTAATTCAATAAAGTGATTTATATTCATTTTTTCTAAATTTTGATGCTGATTGCCAATTGCTACCGATAACGAATCAAGTTTTGACTGATTTACTTTATCTGCAAAAGTTTCTTCAAGAATTTGTTGACGCATAGTCATTAAATTACTCATTGCTGAATCAATTCGATCAAAATGCCCTTCCATAATTTTGTCAAACTTTGATTCTTGTGTTGAATTCAAATTTAATTCGGATTTCATAAAATCTTTCATTCTATGCTTTCCAGGAGGACCCTTTTCAAAATCTGGTTTGGGCATTCTATCGGGTTTGTTCGGAATTTGTATTATCAATATTACCAATAGCATAGTGTTCAACAATCCAAAAAACACTAAAGACCAGAATAAATATTTATTTTTTGTATATACATCCATTAGTACAACCTCGAATCCATTGAATACACATCTGCTAATTTTTCAATATATGCTGTTCTATATTTTTCGTAAGAAATTTCATCAGAGCTATCGCTTAATGTATAAATAGAAGTAATCAAGCTTAAGGCTGCAAGAATTATCATAGTTCCGTAAACCATATAAACTTTTGCTTTTGATTCAGATGATTTGCGCCTTTGATAATTTTCAAGCACCATTTCGTCGAAACTATCTTTTGTTTCGATGCGGCTTATTTTTGCATTATCGAATAAGCTCTCTATAAGTTTATCACTATCTAACATTCCCCTATTTCCTTTTTAGTTTTTTGACGAACTAATTATTTAAAAACATTCGCTTATCAATAATCTTTTT
>JAUQWR010000513.1 GCA_030835065.1 Candidatus Kapaibacterium sp. | reverse complement strand
AATTTCTTATGCTATTGATATTAGCAATGAAATTGAGGCAATGGAAAAAGTCAATTACAATTTGAATATAATGGATACATTAATCAATACAATTCCCTATCCTATTTATTACAAAGATATTCAAGGCAGATATATTTTAACAAATGATTTATTTCAGACTTTGTTCATTGGAACTAGCTTAGATTCAGTTCTTTCTGTTGAAGATTTGCATATTGATGGTGAATCAATAGCCCAAATTAAAGCTAAAGATAATGAAATCACTACTAATCCTGATATTATTCAGATATTCGATTTAGACATTACTTGCAAAGATTCTATTACTCGTTCTTTTTTAGTACTTAAATCTATAGTAAAAGATGCGAGTAATAATCCTAGCGGTATTGTTGGCTGCTGTATCGATTTTACACAATTAAAAGATGCACTCAGCAAAATTGAAACTCTTGAGCAACGATACAAAAAAATATTTCAAAGCTCAAAAGATGCAATTGTTTTTGCAGATTTAAAAGGTAAAATATTTGATTTTAATAATTCTGCATTAGAATTATTCGCTATGGATTCAGATACTCTAAAATCAAAAAATATTAGCGAACTATTCCATTCATCTTCCGATATAACAAGCGATTCAATTATCAATATATTAAGAATCGACAATCAATTTGCATCAGAAACTAACATCAAACTACCCAATGGAGCTATTGTAAATACTTTTATGAATGTAAGCACTATCGATCTGATTGGTGAAGAATATTTATATTATAATTTTAGGGATATATCAATCAATAAAGCTAACGAAAGAAAAATCAATCTTATTATGGATGAATTAAAAAAATCTAACGACGAGCTTAAAGAATTTGTATATATCACTAGTCACGACCTTCAAGAGCCACTAAGAATGATTTATGGCTTTCTTAATCTATTAGAAACCAAATACCAGGAAAAAGTAGATTCTGAGGCTTCAGAATTAATTTCCTATGCAGTATCTGGTGCAGTAAGACTTCAAAATATGATTAAGGAATTGCTTACTCTCACAAAGATTAATTCTCACAATAATCAGCTTAGAATTGTTGATACTAATAAAGTAATCCAAACAATTATATCCGAACGGAATAGTATTATAAGTACTAATAATGTAAAAATTATTTTCAACAAGCTTCCTCAAATATATTTTGACGAAACACATTTTCATATTCTAATGCAAAATTTGATTTCAAATGCTATAAAATTCAATAACGCAGATCCCGAAATTCAAATTAATTGCACCGAATCAGATTCTGAATTCTTGTTTTCGGTATCTGATAATGGTATTGGAATTAGCAAAGATAATTTCCACAGAATATTCAAGGTATTCCAAAGATTGCACACGAGCGATGAATTCGAGGGTTCGGGTATGGGATTGGCTATTTGCCACCGTATTGTTGCAAAAAATGGCGGCAGAATTTGGGTTGATTCCGAACCTGGATATGGCAGTACTTTTTTCTTTGCTCTGCCAAAAGTTATAAAAACAAAACTAATATCTAATTTTTAGATATTTATTATGGTGATGTATGAAAATCTTAATGATTGAAGATAACAAAGGCGATTTTTTTCTTATTAAAAATATGATTGAAGAATATGGCAATGATATAGCTAATATTCACAACTCTCATAAGCTTTCGAGTGCTTTCAGTATACTCGAAAAAGAGAAGTATGATCTTATTATCTTAGATTTAGGATTGCCGGATTCAACCGGTATTGATACTTTCAACAAAGTCCACGCTAAGTTTCCAGATATTCCCATAATTGTTTTGAGCGGCAGAGAAGACGAAATGCTTGCCACTCTTGCTGTACGCAAAGGTGCTCAAGATTATCTTGATAAAAACTCGCTTAATCCTCAAGTGATCAATAGATCTATTCGTTATGCTATCGAAAGAAAGCAAGCCGAAGATGCTCTAAGACAATCTGAAGACAAATTTAAAGTGATTTTTAGCGAATCTTTAGATGTGATTATTATTATTGATTCTTATACTGGCTTAATATACAACACTAATCCTGCTTGTTATCAATATCTTGGCTATAGGATCAAAGATTTGATCGGCAAACACTATTCTGCATTGTTTCCAAAAAACAATATATTCAACCGAACAGATCTTTTATCTAAAGTAATTATTAATGGTTCAGTATTCGAATCACAAGATTTTTTGAGAAGAGACAAAACCATTATTCCAATGGATGTTTCAGCTACATTAATACCTTGGGGCAAAACCAAGGCTATACTGCTTTCTCTTAGGGATGCTACCGAAAGAAAGCATATCGAATCCACCCTTAGCTCGCTCAATCGTGATTTAGAGCAAAGAGTATTAGAACGTACTGCACAGCTTGAAGCCACAATGTACGAATTGAAAAGCGAAATTTCATTTAGAAAAATTGCAGAAGAACAGCTTCTCAATGCAAAAAATGAAATTACAAAAGCATGGGAACGCGAAAAAGAACTTAACGAGCTCAAATCGCGATTTGTTTCTATGGTATCGCATGAATATCGTACGCCCCTTTCAGTTATTTCATCTTCAGCTGAGTTTCTCGAATCCTTTCAAAAAGATTCAGATGCTACTAAGTTTTCCAAGCACATTAGGAAAATCATTCAAGCTGTGCAAACTATGACAAATTTGCTCGAAAATGTTCTGACTATTGAAAAAATCAATTCAAAAAATCTGCCTCTCAAGCTCGAAGCCGTCGAGATTGTCGGTTTTGTTCACGAGCTTATTGAAGTTTGCTCATTTACTGATGGTTTTCGTCATAATATTGTTTTAAAATCAAATGCAGAAAAGATCTACTTCGTTAGCGATTCCAATCTGCTACATTTGATTTTAAATAACTTAATTACAAATGCCCAAAAATATTCAAGTCAAGATTCTACAATAACTATTGGAATAGAATTATCAAATTCTATACTATCAATTTCTGTTTCTGATAATGGTATTGGCATTAAAAGCGAAGAATTAACTCATATTTTTGAGCCATTCCATAGAGGAGAAAACACAGATAATATTCAGGGATTTGGTGTAGGATTGAATATTGTTAAGAATTGTATTGACTCTTTGAATGGTAAAATCACGGCTTCAAGTATTCACGGCCAAGGAACTACTTTTTTAATTAGTCTTCCTGATATTGCTTTGAACCATTTCAGCAGCAATTAGTGTGCGATTGGCAATGTAAATTTAAATGTAGATCCGGAATTTTCTCTGGATTTGCATGATATTGCACATTCATGTAAATCAATAAATTCCTTGCATAGTTTTAAACCTAAGCCTGTTCCTTTTTCGTAGTTTGTACCTTCGGTTGTATGGAATGAATCACTATCGAACAATTTATCGACAATCTCTTGATTCATGCCGACTCCGGTATCTATAATAGAAATTTCATAAAATGATTCCTTCATTACAGCAGAAATCTTAATTATCCCACCTTTATTAGAAAATTTTATTGCATTGGACAATAGATTGCGCATCACAATACCAATCATATTCATATCGCCCATAACGTATGTTTCATGTGCAATATCAGAAAACAGAACTATTTGCTTTTGTTTAATATTTTCATTCAACAAATGAATACTCGAATTGACAACATCAGCAAGATCAAACTTATCAGGTTTGAAAAACATCTTGCCACGATGTACATTTGTCCATTGCAATAGATTTTCGAGTAATTCTGCTAATACTTTAGTTGCATCACTCAAATCATTAATTATCTTACTTTGTTTTTCTGCATCAATATTTAGTTCATATCTTTGCTTAAGTACTTCAATACCAACACTTATTGGATTAAGCGGGTTTCTAATGTCGTGGGCAATAATTGAATAGAATTTATCTTTAATTGCATTTGATTCTCTTAAGTTCAATTGCGATTTGATTAACTCTTCATTTTTATTTTCGAGTTCCATATTGACAATTTTCAACTGTTTGTTCAATGCCTGATTTTTTCTAAAGTTGAGCAATACAGTCAAAAAAGCAAGCAATAAAAGAATTGAGATAATACTGATAACATAAGTATAATTATTTTGAGTTTCCAGCTCAGCATCTTTCATTTTTGTAGTATTATCGAGTATCGCCATTTTATTGGCAACTTGCTCCAATCCAAACTCAACCTGCAATTGATTAATTCTTTCTATTGAGAAATAATTATAAATACTATCCCTCAATTTATCATAAATCTGATGCCATTTATAAGAACTCACAGGATCATTCATCAAAAAAGCTAAATCAGCCATCAACTGATAAACCTTTGCTCTCATGCCCTTAGCATCAATCTTTTCAAAATATTTCAAACACTCATCTAAAGTACTATATGCTTGAAAATATTTTTTACTGCTAATAAGTGCAATTCCTAAATCAGATTGAGCAATTGCTTTTTCATACTGCCAATCAAATTGTTTCGACAATTCTATAGATCTACTTATATCCGTAATTGCACCAGGTATATCACCTAACTGAATCAATAAGCTACCATTCTCATGCAAGTATCGACTATATAATTTAGATTTTTTATCAATTTTATCGCTTATATATGAAAAGAAATGCTTTGCTGCATTAAAATTCCCTAGTTCTCTCTGAGCCATACCTTTCCAAAGAAACGATTCTTGCTCTTTATTATAGTACTTCAAGCTACCAAACAACTGCAAAGAATTATCCAACAAATCTGATGATTCTTTATATTTCTTTATTTGATAATAACATTTTCCTAATTCAAGCTTAGTAAGTCCAATTAAAGAACTATCAGAAATTGTTCTTATTCTGCGTGAAGCACTCAAAGAGTAGCCTAAAGCTTTATCAGTATAGCCAATTTTTCTATTAACTTCCGATAAAGAAATCATACATTTTATTAAACCATCCTGATAATTTATTTCTTCAAAATTCAAATATGCTTCTTCTAAAAAATCTAAACTCCTATCGAATTGATTTTTTTGAGTATAAGCATTACCAATTATTGTTTTGAGTTCGCCAACTAGTAAAGATCTACTATAACTTTTCAGTAGATTTAGTCCTTCAGTTGCAATTTGTATAGCTCTATCAGGATTTGTCTCAATAATTTGATTAGCTGCATATTTCAAGGAATTTACGCGGTCGCCAATAGTATTTGATTTGCCTTTAACATCATTCTGAGCATAAGAATCTAATATGCCCAACAACATCATAAACAGAATCAATATATTCTTTTTCATAGCTATACATATTTATTAACAATTACTTCATATATACAATAAATATACCAAGTTATATAAAATATTCAAAATAAAAAAAGCGGAATCAGCAAAATGACTCCGCTTATCTTTAATTTATAAGATTATTTTTATTCAAAATTTATAGTTTCACCATAATTCATAACGATACTTTTCTTACCGATGTTTTCTACCTTTAGTTTAAATTCTTCAGGATTAGCCTGAATAACAGGAAATGTGTTATAATGCATAGGAATTGCTAAAGTAGGATCTACAAATTTGACAGCTTTTACAGCATCATCGATCCCCATAGTAAAATTATCACCGATTGGAGCCATCATTATATCAATTTTATCAAGTTCGCCGATAAGTTTCATATCTAAAAACAAGCCTGTATCGCCAGTGTGATAAATTGTTTTGCCTCCAACATTAATAATAACCCCTGCTGGTTCGCCCATATACATACCTTCAGGATTTGCAGAGCCATGATGAGCTATTGTAAATTTCAATCTGCCAAAAGGAAACTTATAAGATCCGCCAATATGCATATTATGAGCTTTCAAGCCTTTGCTTGCCATATAATTTGCTAATTCGTTAACAGCAATAATTGTTGCATTATTATCCATTGCCAAACTAAAAGCATCGCCAAAATGATCGCCATGGGCATGTGTCAAGACTATAAAATCTGGTTTTATATCTTCTTTTTTAACTGTTGCAGTGGGATTGCCTGTAATAAATGGATCGATTGCAATTGTGTATTTCCCATCGTTAAGTACAAAAGAAGAATGACTAATGTAAGTCAATTTAAGCATAATTTTTTCCTCTCACTCTAAGTTTTTGATAAAACATAAAACGAAATACCAGAAAAATATTATTCAATAATTTTTCCATCTGCCATTTTCACAACTCTATCGGCTGAATTTGCAATAAAGCTATCATGAGTTGCAATAATAAGAGTAAGTTCATACTCTGCTCTTAATTCTTTAAGTAAATTTAAAACAAGCTGAGCATTAGCTGAATCTAGATTCCCGGTTGGTTCGTCTGCAAGGAGTAATTGAGGTTTATTGACGAGAGCACGAGCAATAGCAACTCTTTGCTGCTCGCCACCGCTCAATTCCATAGGTTTATTTTTTTGTAATTTCCCAACGCCGACTCTATCCATAAGGCTTGTTGCCTTTTTAGAAGCATCACTACTCGAATCACCAGCAATAAGTGCAGGTAACATCACATTTTCCAAAGCAGTAAATTCAGGCAAAAGATGATGAAATTGAAATACAAAGCCAATATTTTTATTTCTAATTTCATTAAGCTTATCATCTTTCAGTTTTGAAATCACATATTCTTTATCAAAATTAAGAATAATATCTCCAGAGTCAGGCTTATCGAGAGCACCAAGCAAATATAGCAAAGTACTTTTTCCGACACCGGATGCACCCATAAGAGCGACAAATTCATTATTTACCACATTAAGGCAAACATCGTTCAAAACAGTATTTACAGGCTGACCTTTCAAAGCGAAAGATTTTTTCAAATTATTAACAACAACAGAAAGCGCCATAAAACCAATATAATAGTTAGAAAAATACAAATATAAACAAAAAAAGCGCTCGAGGCGCTTTTTTTAACAAAAAGTCAAACTGATACTAAATTAAGCTTTTTCTTCTTCAGTAGTATCATCGAAAGTCATTTTAGGAGCATCCGAAGCATCATTAGATTCTTCAGCAACAGGAGCATCAACTGCAGGAGCAGCATCAGCAACAACAGGAGCTGGAGTATCAACTATTTCAGCAACAACAGGAGCTTCTTCTTTAACTTCAGCTACAGGAGCAGCAGCTTCTACTTTAGGAGCTTTAGCAGGTTTAGCAGCTTTCTTAGCAACTTTCTTTTTACCTTTAAGAGCGACAACGCCGTCTTGAGGAGCTGACCAATCGATAAGTTCGATCATAGCAGAAACACCGCCGTCACCTCTACGATGACCAAGTTTAACTATGCGTGTATAACCACCGTTACGAGCTTCGACTACAGGAGCGACAGCATCAAACAATTCTTGAACCACGCTTTTACGAGTGATAATACGAGCAGCCTGGCGGCGGTTATGTATATCAATTGTTTGTCCTTCGGGTAAAAGATTTTGTCTTTCGCGAACCAAAGCATGTTTAGCTTTTGTAATCAATTGTTCAGCGAAAGGGCGGAGTTCCTTTGCTTTTGCAAGGGTAGTTACTATGCGTTTATGCTCAATTAAGTCAGTAGCAAGGTTGCGCAAGAGAGCTTTTCTATGGCTACTTGTTCTTTTTAATTTTCTTCCGCTTACTAAGTGTCTCATTGCAATATCTCAATAATTAAATATTCACAAAATTAATCAATATGCGAGCCTTTTGGCTCTTCCTTTAGGTAAGATTCAACATTCATACCGAATTCAAGACCGCAAATTTCGACAACTTCAGACAATTCTGCAAGAGACTTGCGACCGAAGTTACGGAATTTGAGCAATTCTGATTCTTGTAGCTGAACCAATTCGCCTAATGTTTTAATATTTGCAGCTTTCAAGCAATTGTGTGCACGAACTGATAGTTCAAGTTCATCGACCGGAGTAAGAAGAATCTTGCGCAATCTGTTGCGTTCAGCAGCTTTAACTTCTTCTTCGACAGCTTCGTGTGGTGGAGCTTCTTCTTCGAGTGCTTCGAAGTTGATGAAGAACTTAATATGATCGTTCATGATTTTTGCTGCAAAATGAACAGCTTCTTGTGCACTGATTGAGCCATCTGTACGTACGTCAAGAATTAATCTTTCATAGTCAGTACGTTGACCAACACGATATGGCTCAACTGTATATATAACGTTTTTAATTGGTGTATAGATAGCGTCGATAGGAAGCATACCAATAGGGAAATCAACAATTTGTTGTTCTTCTGCTGGCACGTAACCTTTGCCTCTACCCAGACGTAATTCAACGTCTAATTCAGCATCATCAGCTAAAGTAGCAATATGATGTGAAGGGTCGAGCACTTCGATTTGAGGGTTAGCATCTTGGATATCTTTAGCAGTCCAATTGCCTGGTCCTTTCAAATGGAAGGAGACGCGTTGTACTTTTTTGTCAAGCACTTTGAGCCTAACTTCTTTTAAGTTAAGAATGATTTCAGAAACATCTTCTTTAACACCGGGAATATTCTGGAATTCGTGCAAAACATCCGAGATTTTAACGCCAATAATGGCGCTACCGGGAATAGAAGATAATAGAACTCGGCGAAGCGAGTTACCAATGGTAACGCCATAGCCATGTTCTAACGGTTGAAGTACGAATCTACCGTGAAATTCTGATGATGACTCTTCAATTTGAACCCTTTCGGGCATTTGCATTTGTGTATTCATATATATTTTATGCCGGATTTGATTTATAATACATTTATTATATCCGTCAAAACCAAAGCTAACGCTCTGCGCCTTAGAGTAGGATTATACTCTTCTTCTCTTTGGAGGGCGGCAGCCGTTATGCGGTATCGGTGTTTTGTCAATAATTGAATGAATTTCCAAGCCTGCCGAATTCAAAGCGCGGATTGCTGCTTCGCGTCCGCTGCCGGGACCTTTTACAACAACATCAACTTTTCTTAAGCCCATGTCGTAAGCTTCTTTAGCAGCTTTTTCAGCAGATACTTGCGCCGCATAGGGTGTGTTCTTTTTTGAACCACGGAACCCATTTCTTCCTGCGGATGACCAGCAAAGCGCATTACCGTACATATCTGAAATCAATACTTGTACGTTATTAAATGTTGCTCTAATAAATGCTTTACCGTGTATATCCGATACGACTTTTTTCTTTATTTTCTTCTTCGCCACTGAAGTTTCCTATAATAAAATACTAATAATATTATCCGATATTGAAATAAAATAACACCATAATTATTATTTCTTACCGGTAGCTTTTTTCTTGCCGGCAACTGTTTTCTTGCGACCTTTGCGTGTTCTTGCGTTTGTACGTGTTCTTTGACCGCGGCATGGCAGTGAGCGTCTATGGCGGAGTCCGCGATAGCAGCCAATGTCCATCAAGCGTTTAATATTCATTTGAACTTCCGAACGCAACTGACCTTCGGTCTTGTAATTATCTAATACAAGACGTATTCTTGCTACTTCATCGTCTGTCCACTGGCTTACTTTTTTATTTTCGTCGATGCCAGCTTCTTCGAGTACTTTTGAGGACGTGTATCTTCCGATTCCAAATATATAGGTTAATCCGATCACGCCTCTTTTATTTTTTGGCAGGTCAATTCCAGCAATACGTGCCACTATAAATCTCCTTTACTATTAACCTTGTCTCTGTTTGAAACGTGGATTTTTCTTGTTAATAATATAAATTCTTCCTTTGCGTTTCACGATTTTATCATCGGGATTTCTTTTTTTAACGGATGCTTGCACTTTCATCTTTTATCTCGTCAATTTATTAATATTATTTATATCTGTAAATTATTCTGCCTTTGGTTAAGTCGTAGGGTGACAACTCTACTGTTACCTTATCCCCTTGCAGTATCTTGATAAAATTCATTCTCATCTTGCCGGAGATATGTGCCAATACTTTGTGTCCGTTTTCGAATTTCACCACGAATTGTGTATTCGGAAGTGTTTCTTCGATTATTCCGTCCACTTTTATTAAATCCAGTTTGGCCATTTTTAATCTCTCAAAGTTAATATTAACGGTTTATTATCATTTATAATTACAGTATGTTCAAAGTGAGCAGCAGGCAATTTATCTACTGTTATCACTGTCCATCCGTCTTTCGAAGTATAAACTTCTTTACGTCCCATTTGAACCATTGGCTCGATAGCTAATGCCATTCCATTTACTAATTTCATATTAGGATATTTATTCCTATGTAATAATGGCGGCACAAAATTCGGTACCGGTGGTTCTTCATGCAGACGTTTGCCAATTCCATGGCCGACAAGTTCTCTTGTCAAAGAGTATCCGTTTTGCTCGCAATGCTCTTGAATTGCTTTTGATATATCATATACTTTGTTGTTTTGCAAAGCATTATCAATACCTTTCATCAAGGATTCTTGAGTTACGTCCATCAATCTCTGTTTTTCTTCGCTTATTTTGCCGACAGCATAAGTAACTGCACTATCGCCAAACCATCCGTTTTTTTCGGCTCCACAGTCTAAAGAAACTATTTCGCCTTCAACGAGCTTGCGATTGCTTGGTATTCCATGCACCACTTGCTCGTCAATTGAAATGCAGAGTGTGTTCGGAAATTCTGATCCTTTTGGACCGTAACCCTTGAAGGCAGGTCTGCCGCCACGAGAACGAATAAAGTCTTCTGCTATTTTATCAAGTTCGAGGGTTTCGACGCCGGGTTGCACATATTTCTCAAGCAAGCTAAGAGTATCGGCAACTATCCGGCATGATTCCTCGATATATTTTATATCATCCGGTTTTATAATTGGGGCTTGTTTATATGGTAAATTTCGCTTACTCATATTTTAGTAGCCACCCATCCCAGCTCTACCTTTAATTTTACCACTCTTCATGAAACCATCATAATGACGCATCAACAAGTGTGATTCGATTTGTTGGAGTGTATCAAGTGCAACACCAACCATAATGAGCAAGCTTGTACCACCAAAGAATGAAGCAAAGCCCATGCTCAAACCAAATATATTGGTCATAAATGTTGGTAAAACTGCGATAATAGCCAAGAATATTGATCCCGGCAATGTTATTCTTGTTAATATACCATCTACATATTCAACTGTATGCTGTCCAGGGCGAATACCTGGAATAAATCCGCCTTGCTTTTTCATATTGTCTGCAATATCTTTAGGATTAAAGATGATCGCTGTATAGAAATATGTAAAGAACACGATCATCATGCCATAAATTAATGCATAAAAATATGAATCATGGCTAAACAATCTTGCGATAGTTATAATAAATTGGCTCTGAGGGAAGAAGCTCAAAATTGTATTTGGGATAAACATCAATGATTGAGCAAAGATAATAGGCATAACGCCTGCTGTGTTGATACGCAAAGGAATATATTGTGTGGTGCCGCCGTACACTTTTCGACCCACTTGGCGCTTAGCGTATTGCACAGGGATTCTTCTTGCACCCTGAGTAATCAAAATAATTAAAGCAATAATTCCAAACAATAAAGCAAATACAACGAGTTCGATAACCCATGAGCGAGTGCCGGCTGCAACTAAGTTCCATTCTTGCCATAAGGAAGCAGGGAATCGAGCGATAATACCGATAAAGATAATTAAAGAGATACCATTACCGATGCCGCGTTCAGTTAGCTGTTCGCCAAGCCACATTAAAAACATTGTACCAGCAGTAAGAATAAATACAGTAGAAATAGTAAATAGGAATTCATGACCGACAGGAACGACAGGCATTCCATTGCCAGCTTGTTGGTTTACGAGTTTGATAGACATACCCCAGCTTTGAAGAGCTGCGATAGCAATAGTACCCATTCTGGTATATTGATTAATCTTACGTCTACCTTCCTCGCCTTCCTTCTGCATTTTTTGTACTTCAGGAATTACAACGCCTGCCAACTGGAAGATGATAGACGAAGTAATGTAAGGCATAATACCTAAGGCAAAAATAGCGGCGTTAGAAAAAGCGCCGCCAACGAATAAATCGAACAATCCGAATAGAGTATTCTGATTGCTCGAAGCGTTGGAAGCTGCCAAAGCAGCAACATCTATACCCGGGAGGGTAATATGTGAGCCGAGGCGCACAATAAATAACACTCCCAAGGTAAAAAGTATTCTTGTTCTAAGTTCTTCAATTTTGAAGATATTTTGGATTGTTTGTACGAAACTAGCCATTGCTTACCGCTGTGCCTCCCGCAGATTCAATTTTTTGTTTTGCTGATTCTGAGAAGTGGTCTGCAACGACTTCCAATTTTGCATTAAGGTCGCCATTACCTAAGATTTTAAGAGGCAAACGCTTTTTAGACAATACACCGATTTGGTATAAAGTATCTAAATCAACTTTACCTTCGATTCTTTTTTCATCAACCAATTCTTGAAGTCTACCAACATTAACTGTTTGGTATTCTATACGGAAAAGGTTAGTGAACCCGAATTTAGGCAGACGTCTGTTAAGCGGCATTTGTCCGCCTTCGAAGTAGCGGGGGATTTTAGCGCCTGAGCGCGATTTCTGACCTTTATGCCCGCGTGTAGATGTACCACCATGGCCAGATCCGGGACCGCGGCCAATTCTTTTTTTCTTATGTGTTGCGCCTTCAGCGTGGCTTAAGTTACCAATGTGCTTCATTTTTCTACACTTTTATTTATTCAGAAACTTCTTCTACTTTAACGAGATGCTTAACGACCTCGATCATACCGCGAGTCTGCGGATTATCCGGTAATATTTTGAAATAGTTTGGTCTTCCCAATCCCATAGCCTTGATTGTGCGTTTTTGTTTTTCGATGCACTTTATTATGCTACGAGTTTGAGTAATTTTAAGTTTACCCATTTTCAACACCTATAATATTACTGTTTGCATTGGCATTAACGGACTAACCGTTAAGAACTTTTTCAATTGCTATCCCGCGACGAGCAGCAACTGCTGATGCGTCTTCCATACTTGCCAAGCCTCTGACAGCCGCTTTTATAGAATTGTGCGGGTTTGATGAGCCAAGAGATTTTGTCAATACATCTTGGACACCTGCTAGTTCGAGAATAGCACGAACACCACCGGCAGCAATAACGCCGGTACCTGCTGTAGCTGGTTTAATCAAAACTTTAGCTGCGCCATATCTTCCAACAACTTCGTGAGGAATAGTATTTCCTAAAAGTCTAATTTTGAAGATATTTTTCTTAGCTGCTTCAGTAGCTTTTGTTACTGCATCAACTACTTCACTTGCTTTGCCTAAACCATAGCCAACATGGCCATTACCATCTCCAACTACAACAATAGCGGAGAAGTTAAAGCGGCGACCGCCCTTTACTACTTTGGCGGTACGACCTACGTAAACGAGTTTATCTTGTAACTCTAATTCCGACGATTTAATTTTTGACACGTTTTCTCCAATCACTTATCAGAATTTATTAAAATTCTAATCCAGCTTGGCGAGCTGAGTCTGCCAAAGCTTTTATACGGCCGTGGTAAATATAACCATTTCTATCGAAAGCAACTTTTTTAACATTAGCCGCCAAAGCTTTTTTTGACAATACTTCGCCAACTAGCTTGCTTACTTCGGT
>JAUQWR010000512.1 GCA_030835065.1 Candidatus Kapaibacterium sp. | reverse complement strand
CTGTCGAAGGGGAGTTTATCGAAGGGTGGTCCCTGAGTTTATCGAAGGGCGGTCCCTGAGCTTGTCGAAGGGGAGCCTGTCGAAGGGGAGTTTATCGAAGGGTGGTCCCTGAGTTTATCGAAGGGCGGTCCCTGAGCCTGTCGAAGGGAGGTATTACATGGCAAAAACCTAACAGTTAACATCGCTATTTTGTACGAGCCACAAGCGCCAGCGCAAATCGATGAAAAACAAATTCCTATATCCGTTTTAGGAAAAAGTATTTAACTTTTATTTATCCATTCGTCTTTTAAAACTGCATAAACTAAATCATCAACCCATTCATCATTTAATAATATACTTTGCTTAAAATGAGCTTCCTTTCTAAATCCTAATCGTTCAATTAATCTTACCGATAATTGATTACGAGGGTCAATCGAAGCAATTATTCGTTGTTTGTTTAATCCATGAATCAAGAAATCAATAATTGCAGTTAAAGCTTCAGTTGCAAAACCTTTTCCTTGATATTGCTTGTCAAGTGTGATACCCAACTCGACTTGAAATCCATGAATATCAACGAAATGTATCCCTATATCGCCGATAAGTATATTTTCTAACTTATTAATAATTACAAATTGAAACCATGTGTCAGGTATATTTATCTCAAGCGAAATCTTATTTTTGATAAAATCGTTAACTTCTAAAATTGTTTTGGGAATCCACCCTTGATACTTGTTTATATTAGAATCTGAACGATATCTAAAAATAGACTCTGCATCAACAGATTGAATAGGTCTTATATATAATCTTTGGGTTTCCAATATTTTATCCATGTATTATTATATCCCTTGAAAAACAAAAACTGCAATGTGTCAGATTTGTAGCCTATGTTTAGCTGTATGAAAAGGTTGCGATATAGCAGAAGTGCTTTGTGTTGTGCCAGCGGCAGGTATTTTCTCTTTGTTATAAAATGTCGATAATACATTTCTCATTCAATATCATTTGACGCTGTGTTTCCTATATTTATCATTTCCTCCAGTCCTTTACATAAAGGACCTTTTCATTATTTAATTCAATAACTTTGTTGGTTTTTAATTTTCTTTCTGCCTCTGTTCCATATTTTTCTATCTCATCAATTGCAATAAATATTTGTTTTCCTGTTGATTCATAAAGATCAATTAGTTTTGCAACAGCATCATTCTGTATATTTTTAAATAACACAGAATCATGTATTAAGAAAGGGAGAATTGTTGTTTCAAAAAATGCCAAATCAAGTAGAATAAGATTCGAGTATGCTTTTCCAGTTCCAGTATCTTCCACTAATTCAAATGAATAGCTATTTTGCCCCAAATGAAGGGTCGGGCACCGTCTTTCTTCGCTATATATTTTGGTCACATTTCTTCTGTTTTTATCATTTATAATGCTTTCTATTAACTTTAATATTTTTGTTTTTTCTTCTTCCAGCTTTTTTTTCGACTCATTCAAGTCATTTTTTATTTGTAAGTCAGTTTCGAAATATTCAATCTGTATTCTAGCCGACTCGTGCTCCTTGGACAAATCATAAACTCTATCGATTACGATATTTGGATTTTCAAAATTAGATGTTACTTCGGAAACCTTATTATCAATTTTATTAATTTCATTAACAACACAATCCAAAGATGAAGACAATTCCGCTTCACTACTCATTAGCTCACTTCTAAGAATTCTCGAAATTTTAGAGTGGAAAGATTCAACTTCTTCAAGTTTTTCAGCATTAACATTTGGGAAGTACTTTAACAATGGGGCAAGTTGCTTGCTTTTAATATTTTTATTTATTTCAAGATCGTTTCTAACTCGTAAAAGTCGACTGTCCAATCTTAGCTTTTCAGACAGTAGTTTATCTTTCTCTATCTTAAGTTCAATCACTTCTCGATTTACAAGTTCTTTAATATTGATTGCATATTTTTGTAGGTTCTTTTTTATATCTTCTATTTCTTCTTTAATTGATGCACTAGTAGATAGGTTTTTCTTATATTCAACTTTTGATGTTTTAGTTATAAACCCCTCTTTAAAGGCTTTGGTAATAGTGCTTTTCTCCTCAGATTTTTTCTTTAATTTCTCCGTTAATAGCCTAATCGATTCATACATGTTAAATAGCTTAATGGTATTAGTAATACATTCTGAAGATTTTTGACTTTTAAAACTGTGAAGAGGATGTTTTACATCAAGATTCTCTTTTCCCCAAATTCTTGAAAATAGAGATACAATTGATCTAAATGACATTTCTATATTTTCAAGAGAATACGAAGATTTAAGAAAAGCTTTATATTCTTCAATGCTTAATGGTTTTAATTCTTGATATCCTTCATTACAAGAATAGACCAAATCTGGTTCAAATGTTCCTCTTCTGAAAAAATGGAGGTCATTACCAAATTTTAAGGAAAAATAATAGTCGTGATCTCCTAGTTCTCGAACTACATCTTTGTTGTGTTCAAGAAAAGATTCTCCACCATATACAAAATCTATTATCATTAATAATGTAGATTTTCCAATAGAGTTTGTTGCCACACTATCGCCTAAGACAACATTTATTCCCGAGTGAAATTTAATTAATTCCTCCCGAAATTTGTCACAACGGATTTCAGTTAACATATCGAATAACCCCTTCTTTTTCATCTAACTCTATTTTGCCCAATACATGCAATACTTCAAGTGCAAGTATAAATTCACTAACATCGCTAAATCTATCCATATAAAAATCGAATAGTTCAGTGATTTTGATTGATTTAATATTGTCATTAATTAGTAAAGTTATTTTAGATAAAATAGAATTATCAAAACTGGTAAATTTACTAGGAAAAGACATTAGAACACCTCGCAATTCTGAATGAAAAAAGAAGCCAAAATTTCTGCGGCATCCATAGTTACTGGCTTAGTTTTCATGTGAATCCATGTGACAATATTATCGAAAATATCTTGCTGGGTTAGCCCCATATTCTTTTGTTTTAAATAATATGTCTTTACTTGTAATGAGATAATTTCTGACAAATCAATTTTAGCATTATCTAATTCAGCAAATTTTTTCTTAATGAAGATGAAATATTCTCTCACATTATTCTTTATTTTAATTTTTGTTGGCCGAGTAATTGTTTCATTTAATTTTTCATCTACTTCTCTGGGTACAAATTCTATTTCCGTTTCAATTTCAAATTCTGGAGAATTATAAATTGCTTCAATAATTTCACTTATTTCTTCTTCGATAGAATATGTTTTCCATATTGCTTCTTGTCCGCTACGATTGATAAGCTGTTGTTTTATATTTAATAGTTCTCTATACTCCTCAACTGTCCTTGGCTTATCAAATTTACCATGACATATTTCACATAAGGGTATGATATTTTGTTCATCGTTTACATCATTACCTAATCGCTTCTCATTTTGAAGCAGTATTTCTTCACCAGAATTTGGATTCAATGGATAGATATGCGCGAGTTCATAATTTTTAAAACTTATACCATTTTTTTTGTAGAAAAGAGGCTCTGCACAAAGTGGACAAACTCTGTTTACCTGTGATAACAACGCAATGGTTTGCGCATCAGAATACTGTTTCCTTGGGTTACTCATATTAAATCCAGTTTATTCAATATTATAAGTGCACCATGTATTTTCTTCTTTGTTTTCGGCGGCATTATATTCATTTTTGTGGTTTATAGATTTCTCCCACCTCATTTATCTACGTACTCTCAATAAATGTTATATTAAAATAATAAAATATTTTAAAACAAAAAAAATAATTTGTTGAACCCAAATATAAAAAAATATGTATGATAAACCCTCTGCTATAATCAATCACGAAGATATTATATGTAAATTTACCTCATCACAATAAATTTTTCAGTAAAATTCCCAATCTGAACAAAATACAAACCTATCGGCAGATCAGAAATATCTATATTAAAAATATCTACACCTTCTTCCTGTCGAAGGGCGGTCCCTGAGCTTGTCGAAGGGGAGCTTGTCGAAGGGGCGGTCCCTGAGCTTGTCGAAGGGGAGCTTGTCGAAGGGGTGGTCCCTGAGCTTGTCGAAGGGGAGCTTGTCGAAGGGGCGGAAATCACACATTCGCCTTGACTATTATAAATTTTTATTGAATTATCGTAAAGATTTAATAATTCACTCTTAATAGAAATTTCTAAATAATTCGAATATTGATTAATTGAAATTTTAAAATCTTGATTTTCATTGTTCATTTGATTTTCAATTATCGAATTTATATCACTATTACACAATGAAGATTGTCGGGTAGGACTATTTTGAAACATAAGCCAATCAGGACCTTTTCCTTTGCCAATATCGAGCATATAAGCACGCCCATAATTGCTATCGATGCTTGGACTCGAAACTCCCCAGCCTCCAACAACAAATGTTTCAAGTTCAGAGTCATTATCAAAATCGGCAACTAACGGAGCATGATTTATGTCGAATTTTTGAACTCCATAGTGGGCAGCAAGGTCTTTAACGAAAATAGGAGAGCCGTTATTACCATTGAGAGCAATCAAATTTCCGTCCATAGTTCCGAATATCGCATCTTTGTAATTATCATTGTTTATATCTGCAATAGCAGCACCCCGAAAATTTGAAGAATAATTTGGGATAGTGTATTCCCACTTGACTAAGCCGTTACTATTCAACGCAATAAACTTGTACCAACTGGAAAAAAGTATATCACATTCTCCATCATTATCAATATCTGCAATCACAACAGGACAGGCAATGGACCCAGAACCTTCGTAAGTCCATTTAATTGACCCATCTTCGCCATTTAGACAATAAAGTGTGTCATTGTAAGTACCTATCAATATTTCAGGCAAATTATCTTTATCTAAATCAGCAATAGCCGAGCCGTGATAAACATGTCCATTAATGGGAATTGACCATAGTTTTTTTTGTGTATTCAAATTAAAAGCATGAACGCTGTCCTTATTATCAAAAGCCCATGTAGCAACAATAAAATCAAGTTCGGAATCATTATTTAGATCTGCAATAGTAGGTGCAGTTTGAATCCATGAATTTAGATTGATTGGAATTTCCCAGGCAGTTACGCCGGATTCAGCATCAATTGCCCTAACCCAACCATTAAATTCACCATGCAGAATTATCAGTTTATTATTGTTCAAACGCGATATTGATGGGGGAGAATCACTTCCTCTGGTATTTTCTTCCCAGATAAGACCACCGTTTTTTCCATTAAGACAAATAGTTTTTGGAGTGCAAGAGCTAGCAACAACAACTTCTGGCATACCATCGTCATTTGTGTCATAAATAAGTGGAGCAGCATCATTGCAGCCTTCGCGAGCTGGATTATGTGGAAAATATGACCAAAGTAGCGAACCATCTTCTGCATTTACTGCATAAATTCCACCATCGTTTCTATAACAAGAAAAAACAATTTCAAGTTTGCTATCTGAATCAATATCAGCAGCAGCAGCCATTCCTGCAGCAAATGATTTGGTATCCATATACCATTTAATTGCAGGATCATTTGCAAATACAACTGTATAGACTAATAAAAACATTACTAATGATACTAATACTTTTTTCATTTTCCACCTTTATAAATCGATACTTAATAAAAGAATAGTGTTAGTATCCTTATAAATAAAAAATATTTATGCTAATATAGCAAAAAGTTCTGTTATCAATCAAAATAAATTTATCAATAAAATTCACTTAAGCTTTTACCAATTTAAAATATAAATCAAACTAATTTTAAGGAGGCAAAAATATCTAAAATTCTGTCTTAATATATTCTTCAGAATACATTAGAGACCTTAAACTAAAGAGTATTAAATTGACTAGAAAAATATTATTATTCCTTT
>JAUQWR010000511.1 GCA_030835065.1 Candidatus Kapaibacterium sp. | reverse complement strand
TCTATCGATTGATTCGTTCAAACCTAAAATACCAATACTCAAAAAGTCATCTTCGCCTAGAATTGAATTAGTTGGAAGAGGAATCTGCTGAAGTACATACTTAACTAGCCAGATATAATGCATCATTAATTGATGCTTTACTTCGAGCTCTTTAGAATTACTATACTTAACCCATAGTTCATGGGTATTAACATTATTATTTTGCGTGACAGCCATAAAAACCGCTTAAAATTTCGTCAAAATTATTCATTCATACTTTCAAAAAAATTATGGTTTAAATTCCGGATCGAATATTTCGTTCAAATATGAATTATCACCTTCAAGAGCATTGTTAAGTTCGTTTTGTTCTTTCATTTGCGCCAGTTCTTGTTCCATCAACATGTTTTCATCAAGAGTCGAGCCTGAGAAATCAGGCATTTCGACTATTGAATCAGCAGACTGCTCGAGCAATGGAGTATCTAAATTATTAGACTCACCATTAGTCAATTCCAATTTTGAATTATTATTATCAGCAAATTTCTTAGCTGCAATATCACGTTCAATTTCTTCGAGACGAGCCAATTCTTCATCTTGTCTCATCTGTTCTTCATGCTTTTGTTTTTCTTCCTCTAATCTCTTGATTTCCATCAATTCTTGTTTTTTATCTTCGCTCAGCATGTAATAGAAAGCAACCATTACAGCACCTACACCTAAGTAGAAGAACGAAAATATGAAAAATAAATATATTAAAGAAGTCTTAATATCTAATTCTATCCAGAAATAAAGCACAATAAAAGAAAAAAAGCTAATAAGAAGAGTAATTTGCAGATGAAGCTTAAAAGGCAAGCTCACTCTACTCTTAATCATCTTAATTTCTTCTTTTTGCTTGGCTTTCGCCTTAGCTTCTTTCCGTTTGCGTTTTTTCTCCTTTTCTTTTTTCAGCTTTTCAATTTCAGCTTTTTCTCTTTTTTCTTTTTCTAAAAGCTCTTTTTCACGCTTTTTTTCTTCAGGAGTCAACGCTTTTTTTTCTTCTTTTGCCATTATCGTTTTTGCTTTATTAACGATTGATAAATGAAATAATTATTTGTTAATTCACTCATTTGCTAATTAAATTTTCTTCTCTTTTATCTATCTCTATCAATATATTATCTGCTAATTTTTCGACTGCTTGTGCCACTTCATTTTCGGGTAATATATCATAAAACAATTCTTGTTTCAATATAGATTGCCTTACAATCCTATCGTATGGTATTAATCCCGATACAGGTATTTCAAGTTCTAAAAACTTATTTGTTGCCATATTTAGTTTAGTAGCTATATCATTACCATCTTCAAAATCAATAATATTATTTACTAATAAATTAATCTTATCGACATTAATTTGATTTAAGAATATTTTGATCAATCCATATGCATCAAGCAATGAAGTTGGCTCATCAGTAATTACAATTTCGATTCTGTCTGCAATATTTGCAGCTTGCAATACAATATCGCCTGCCCCTGCCGGAGTATCGATAATTACAACGTCAAAATTTGTATCGAGAATCAATTCTTTATAAATATCTAGCAAATCATATTCAAGCTCATTTTCTTGAATACCACTGGCAGGTGCTTCTGCAATAATAGAAAAATTATTTGCAATACAATAAATTGCTTTGTTTATTGGTACTTTCCCGCTAATTACATCATTAAGCCTTACAGGCGGCTCTATTCCCATAAGCAAATGCAAATTGGGAAAATGAATATTTGCATCCCAAAGTAATACATTAGCCCCTTTTTTTGAAATTGCAGATGCAAGATTTGCAGATAGAACGCTTTTGCCGACTCCACCTTTGCCGCTGCAAACTGTAATTGCAAATGGTGTATTAGAATTAGGCATTTCTATCCCCTTCCTTGAGTCTGAGGATATAATCTTTCATTTTTGCAAAATCTGCAGGCTCTATATCTTCAGGAATTCTTTGTCCATTTGATAAATATGCTATGGGCAAGCTTAATTTGCTAAGTGATTCAATTGTAGTGCCTGGCATAGCAAGTTCATCTAATTTTGTAAGAACTATCGAATTTGCTCCAATAGCCGAAAACGCTTCGCAAGTATCTACTATACTGCTTGGAGCTGAATTCGCATTTATAGTCAAATATACTTTATTGGGATTTGCAATATCAATGAATGATTTTATTTCTTCTAATTGAGATTTGTCATTTTGGCTTCTGCCCACAGTATCGACAAATATAAAATCTCTCCTGCTTTCATCTTTAATCAATAAAGCAAGATCATCAGGACTAAATACATTAGCGAAAGGAATACTCGCTATCGAAGCAATAGTTTGCAATTGTTCGGCGCCTGCTACTTTATAATTATCTGCCGATACAATCATAATATTAGCCTTAAGAAGCAATTTGCAGACTACAGCAATTTTTACTAAAGCAGAAGTTTTGCCGGTTCCGGTAGTTCCTGTAAAAAATATTATCTGCTGTTTATCTGAAGATTGCAGTGGAAGTTCAAATCTGATTTTATTCAGAATGGCATCAATAAGCTTATCGGAAGCATATTCTGCATTGGGAGGCAAATTTGATTGTGCGAGAGCGCCAATTATTCTCAAAGCAAATTCATCACTGTATTCGTTTCTACGCATCATTTTATATAAATCAGAAAGGCTGCTATTTAAAGCTCCTGAATACTTAAACTTCATATTTTCATTCATCTGAAATATTTGGTTCTGTATTCTATATATTTCATCTAAAATTCTATCACTCAATTGATGCGAATGTTTTTCTTCATGTCTTGTTCGAGCTGGCTGATATTCGCCAATGCTTGACTCTTCATCAATTTTTTGTGGTTTTATTTTCTTGTTAGGGCTATCATCCAAAGCAGCGACAATCTCGATATATTCCGAGCCGGTCTCCGGATTTTTTGCAGTTCTACTAGAAAGAATTACGGCTTCTTCGCCCAATTCATTTAATATTAAGGCTTTGCCTTCTTTCAAATTTCTTGCAATGAATTTTTTAATTCTCATTTCTTTCACCAAAATACAAAAACCGACTTTTTATGCATTCATAATGAAGAAAATATTATGCCAATTTCAAATTAGCTAACAAATTAGTTAACTATAATTCTTTCTGTTGTAGTCAAATTGCCGGATCGCAAAACAATAAAATATACACCGGAATTAAGATTAAATCTATCTAAAACAATTTCTTTCTCTCCGGCAATATGTTGCAGATCGTTTACAATAGAAATTCTATTGCCCAATATATCATACAACTCAAGATGGGTTTCCGATTGGAAAGGTACAGAATAAATTACTTTAATATTTGAACTATTTGATGGGTTTGGATTTACAGATTTTATTTCGAATTTATAGTTTGAAATTTTAATATTTCTAAGTGCCGATGCGCATAATTCTTTTCTTAAAGATGCATTAATATGATAAAAATTACAAATTGTACTATTTGAAGTCACTACAGACATACCACTGAAATGTACCAAAGAATCGTGCGAAAGAAGCAGCTGAAATTCTGGATAAATCGTTGCGGCTCTTAATGTATCGTCAATTCTGCAATTTATTCTTAAAGTAACAGAATCTCCGTTAATAATTTCCTGGCTTGTAATATTTGAATTAAATTTTGTATTACTCGAGTCAAAAATGCACTTATTATTAAAAAGCATTTCATCGGCTGGATAATTAATAAACAAAGTGATATCTTTGATTTTCATTGCAGAATCTGCTCTATTAAATATTCTAATAGGCATTGAATAAAGCGATCCGGTACTAGCTTGTCTATCATTAGATTGATTATATTCTGAATGATACCAAAACTCAGGATGCAATGGAAACTCCAATTCTAAACTTCGTTTGTTTCCGGCTAAATCTTCAGCAATTAATTTTAGAAAAGCATTTTTAGAAACATCTATCACAGCCAAACTAAAATCGATTTTTGCTATTTTATCTTCGCTAGAAAATGCATATAAAGTATCATTTGTATAATTTATATTTTGAGTTTCAGGAGAAACAAATACATATTTAATTCCAGTATCCAATTGTCTTGGAAAGTCTTTAACATCACCGAAAAGATTTTCAGTAATAGTAAAATCATATTTTCCGCAAGTTTCTTTATAATTTATAACAGGTGCAGAGGTATCAATAGCAACTTGAAACACAGACATCGCAGCGGGCCAGCCATAGGAATTACGATCGTCAAAACCATAAATATAAGCACCAAAACGAGTAGTCGCCGAAAGCGAATGGGCACCAGGATCCATCTCTAAAGTAGTCCAATAATAATTTGTACCGGGAATCCTCTTAAATGCATTTTTATCTTTTTCGCTAATTGATTTTCCATCTAATTTAACTGATTTAACAAGAGAAAAACTCTTGTCAGTAGAATCACCAACAGCAATTAAATTAAGCCAATTATATTTAAATTGAGCTTTTCCAATCGGAGTTTGGAAAATTGCTGTATCAACAAATTGATTTGTTGGCACCACCATTGTCATAAAAGGGTCTAAATACATAGAAGCATCAAAAGAGGCAGAATAAGAATAATGCATTAGAAAAACAGGCTTGTTCGATTTCCATTTTGCAACACCTCTTATACCATTAATATTCTCAGGGTTATTATACTTTATAGGTGAGTTGTTATATTCCCAAAATTCGCCTTTATTTAGGCTCACTTTCTTTTGCATAAGAACTGAATCTGTTTCTTTATCGTAAGATTGCATAACAAATTCAGTATTATCATAAGCCGCAAGCACTCTAAAATAATCGCCACGATTTCTTCTCTTAAGCTCAATAGTCATAAATTCTTTGCCCCAAGTATCAATTGGTGGCATAAACTCGCTCAAGTGGTCTTTTCCATCTGGATTCTCATTAGAAGGTATAGCTGTTCTTTCATGGAATGAAATGAATCCTATTGGTTTATCTGAAATAACTTCTGAACCTGTCAGATCATAATTTGAGTGATTTTTCCCATTTGAAATGACTGAATAAATTTGTCCCTGATTAAGTGTTATGTTGATTGTATCGCCGATTTTCAAACCTTGCTTAGTAGCTCCTTTTCCAACACCCCTAAGTATTACTTTACATTTTGTATTATTGCTATCGGCAATAAACAAAAATCCGCCACCTCTATTATAAGTAAAAAGAAAACGGCTTTCCACATTATCATAATATCCACAATGCATATATTGATTGCCCCAGGAACTTCTTGGCAATGCCATAAATCCATCTGCGGAAAATTCTTTATTATTTATAAAAAATACTGAGATAGAATCTGGAGATTCAATTTTAATAGCTTTTAATGAATTTATTTTTTCAGAATCTTTGATTTCCCAATCGTAAGACAGCTCATTGTTATTGGATGAAAAAGTAGTTATTTTCATTGATTCAACTGGCTTTGTAATGGTAGTACCATCGGGTTTTGTCAATGTTACACTAGTATTTTTTGTTGAAGAAACATAAATTTCGAGTGCTTTCAAAACCAAATCGCCTCTTTCGTTGGGTGGCACAGCAATAAAAAAAGATTTCCCTTGTGTAGAGCCTTTTAATAATTTATCTGCATCTGGTTTTGAATATACAAAACATGCAGAACATACAAGCACTAGACTTGCCCAAAGTCCAAACCTTAACATAAACCCAATCCCTATCAAATACTATTTTGCAAATTTAATACTTTTTTCAATAGTATCTTTATCATTAAATTTAGGAAACGGATGAGGCTCTAAAATCTTTAAATTAAAACAAGAATTATCTAAAGTATTGTAATATGTATGCAAAGAAGGTACTGGCAAATTTTGTTTATATGGTATAGAATCAGAATTGCCTACTCCAAAATTGCTAGCTCTTAAAATTGTCTTTCCATCGAAAACAATTTTTTTAATATTATTTACATAGTGATTCGACTCATAAATATTAACAAGACGGTCTCTCATATAAGAATTAAGTCGTCTGCCATTTTCACCAACATAAATTACAGTTTTATCGCTAACAGTTTTTTTCAAATCAATAAATGCAAAAGTTCTGGCAGGCTTTTCGTAATAAACCATAACCGGAGTGCCACGTTGAACAAGTTTATACATTTTTTCGCCATCTTCTCTGCCAATTCTAATGCAACCATGCGAGGAAGGCCGCTTGCCTAAATGCCCATAATATCCATTACCTTTTAGACCATGAAACCCAATATTTACATTAAAACCAATCCAATTATATAATTCTGCATCATCAAATTGCTTTGATATTGCTAAAGGAGATTTTGATTGAACTGTAAATACTCCCTGAGAGGTTTCTATACCTTTTGATATTTTGCTATTGCCTGAAGAAATAGGGAACTCAAAATATTGCCCATCGCGGCGGAATAATCTGGCTTTTTGTTCTTTTAGGGATACAAGGACAAATGCCTCACCACCGACATATAATGTATCTTTAATGGGTAAATACTGAAGTGGTGCTAGTGGTTTGAGTTTGGCATTTTCTATAATTGGTTTTAAAGAAGCATCTGTAACTGCATCCTCTCCTGCAATTAGTCCAAAACCAATCACAAAACCCAATATTACAAACGGCAATATTAAATGCAACTTACTCAAATACCAATTCCAATAATGCAATTAACTTTTTTTTCAAAATTATGAATAATTCAGCAAATCAAAAACATAATAAACCACCAAAATAAAATTCTTTTATTTTGTTTTTTTTGATTTTGATTAGTAATTTTTATATATTATCAGGTGTGAATTATTAATTCTCACTTATTTCTGCGATAACTATTATCGTTGCTTTTTTTAAAGGATTTTCTTTGAGTCACTTTATACATAATATTGACGAGCTTCAGTCCTTAGGTTTTCTCATCGAAAAACTAAGTAAGCCTTATTTAATTATTGACTTAAAGGGAGATATCAAATACAAAAATTCCATTTTCGAAGATCAATTTGAACATCATGGTCCTTTCCACTTGGTATTTAATTATGTATTTGAAATTCTTAATTTGTGCACGGGTCCTGATGAAAATTTTTATGTTATTAAAAATTCAATAGAAATGAAATCAAATTCTGTGGAATATTTTTTCAATTTTATTAATTTTAATTTTGATTTGTATATATCTACAGAATCTATTCCGGGAAATAATAATTATAGAATAGTAAATCTCGAATTAATAAATAAAGAAACTTCAAAAACTAAAAAGAAATTAAATTTATTAGATGAAAAAACTGATGCCGGAAGGCATTACTACGACGATCTGTTTGCATATCTGCCTGTAGGTATTTACAGAACTAAGCCAGATGGAACAATTTTATTTGCAAATCCTACTTTCAAGTCTATGTTTGATATTCCTTCTAATCTTTATAGAGGCAATTTGGGATGGCTTGCAAAAGAATTAGTTTATGAAAGAGACAAGTTCATTAATGATATTTCTCAATCAGGCGAAGTGACTAATTACAGATCAAAACTTACAAAATCAGACGGTACTATTAAATATTTTACTGAATATGCAAGAGCAATATACGGCAGTGACAATCAAATTGAGTTTTTCGAAGGTATTATTTTCGATAATACAGAAGCTATCGAAAAAGATAAATCTTTGAAAGAAAGTGAAGAAAAATATAAACTTTTATTCGACAGAACCGAAGATGCTGTGCTCTTACTTTCAAGAGATAGATGGATTGATTGCAATTTAGCTGCTCTTAAGTTATTTAAATATAAATCTAGTGATGATATTATTGGAAAGCATCCTCACGAAATTTCTCCAATAACCCAACCAAATGGGAAGCTTTCTTCGCAAGTTTCTCAAGAAATGATTGATATTGCTTTCGAAAAAGGTTATAATCACTTCGAATGGGTGCATAAAAAATCTGATGGAGAACTTTTTTATACTGATGTAATGCTTACTGCTATTCCTTATAAAGGGCAAACACTTCTCCATTCTGTTTTGCGTGATATTACACTTCGCAAAAAAGCCGAAGAAGATTTGATTCTTTCTGAAGAAAAATTTAGATTGATTTTTG
>JAUQWR010000510.1 GCA_030835065.1 Candidatus Kapaibacterium sp. | reverse complement strand
CTAATATAGATGTAGGACCTACTTCTTTGAATAATCCTGATGCAGACTATTTCACTTTGTTTGATTTTTCTGCAAAGTATGACCCGGTACCTACTATGCTTACTCAGTGCCATGTCAACGTAATTCATGGATTTTTGGGTCAAACTACTGCCTTTCATAAAAATGTTGTAAAGAAAAATGTAACAGTATTGGCAGAGCGTCAGGGAACCGACGAAATCAAGTATATTTTTGGAAATATTGGCAGAGGATTTTTCTGCTGGTATGGAGGGCACGACCCAGAAGATTATCGTCATGCTGTTGGAGATCCGCCCACAGACCTAAGTTTATTCAAAACTTCTCCTGGATATAGATTGATTTTAAACAATATTTTGTTTCCTGCAGCAAAAAAGAAAAAGCAGAAAACTTGATTTGCCATTTTTTATTAATCAATTAAAATATATAGCATAAATGCGAATATTTTATTATTTTGCGATACATGTTTAATCGCCGGAATTTATATGAAAAATATGCTGAAATACTTGCTGTTTATTTGTTTGTTGTGCGTTTTTAATTTAAATTTTCTGTTGGCAGCAAGTGTTGAAATTAAAGATACTTCAGTCAAAGCCGGACAATTAATTAAAATTCCGGTATATGGAAATATCGACCAAATCGGCTCGAGTTATTCCTTTGTTTTCAATTACAATAGTTTGCAATTAGATGTTAAAAATATAATTGGCGGTTCTGATCTTGGTTTTACTGAAGATAAACCTATCTATAATAGTAAGATTCATAGTTTTGATTCTATAGATATTACAATTAATTCAAGTAAGATAAATTCGCCATATAACGGCGTATTGTTTTATATCGAGGCAGAAGCGCTCGTTAGCTCCGATTCTCTTTCAATAATTAAACCTATATTGTTTAAAATTGATAATAATGAACCTGCGAATATAGAATACAAACAAGGAATTGTTAAAATAATCGGTCCAATTGTCAATCAGATTTATCCTGAGGGTTTTGGAATTGCTTATCCTAATCCCAGCAGAGAAAAAATGACTGTCGAATTTAACATCAAAACTGATTCAAAGGTAAACTTTATTATTTATAATTCTGCAGGTGCTGAGGTTGAATCATATCCTGAAACTTGCGGAATGATTAACTTTGAAGTTTTTGACAACAAGAATAATCCCATTAGCGATAAAAATTATACTTTTAAAAAAGGTGCTTATAAACTTGTTTTGAAACCGAATTCTTGGAACTTTTCTACCGGTGTTTATCTTCTGATGATGGAAGTGAATGGCTCGGTTTATAAAATTAATATTGTCTATGTAAAGTAGTTAGTGATTTAATATGCTTAAAAAAACAAATAAAACATATTACAAAAAAGGATTGATATTACTTGCTTTGTTTCTGGCTTTTGTTTTTGATATGAATGCCCAAAACGATAGTATAATCGATCCAAAGCTTACAAAAAATTCTGAAGGTACTGAGTTTTGGCTATGCTTTATGAAAAATTATAAAGAGCCTGAAAGAAGTTCCGATCAAACTAAGCTTTACTTAGAGTTGTTTATAACCGGCGATAAAGATGCAAAAGTTACAATTGAAATTAAAAGTATAGGATTTACTAAAGAATATTTTGTAGCTGGCAAAACAGTAAAAAATATAATAATTGATGAATTGGCGCAAGTGCGTAGCTACGAAGTTAAAGAAATTCAGCAGGCTGTTCATATAAGCTCAGATAATCCAATTTCTGTCTATGGATTGAATAGACGCTATCAGACTACCGATACATACTTGGGTCTGCCGGTAGAAGTGATTGGAACTGAATATCGAATTATGTCTTATTCAATTACTGATGAATTTTTATCGCAATGTGCAATTGTGGCAACCGAAAATAATACTGAAGTAATTATTACACCTACAGTCGAAACATTATCAGACAAACCAGCAGGGCAGCCATTTATTGTTACTCTCAACAAAGGTGATATTTATCAATTTGCAGGCAAGCCAAAAGTAGTTTCGAGATTGAAATGTGATTTGACTGGTACTCATATAAAATCTAATAAAAAAATTGCCGTATTTAGCGGGCATCAATGTGCTTATGTGCCTGTTTCGCCTCCTATTATGGCTTGTAATCACTTAGTAGAGCAGATACCACCGGTTCAGTCTTGGGGTAAGCATTTTTATCTTGGCAAACTTAAGACTAGATCTTTTTATACATATAGAATCTTGGCTCATTATCCTAAAACCAAAGTATTCGAGGATAATCAATTAGTTAAAGTTTTAGAGCCAGGCGAGTTTTATGAATCAAAGTCAAATAAGAATATTCAGATAACAGCAAATATGCCTGTACTAACAGCTCAGTACTCCCAAGGTTATAAAAATGGCGACTTGATTGGCGACCCAATGATGCTGTTAATAAGTCCTACTCAGCAGTTTATAAAAAAATATAGATTTGCTACTCCAGTCAATGGCGAATGGGAGCATATTGTGAACGTGGTGGCACCTACCAAATCTATACCTACTCTAAAGCTTGATGGGAAAAGAGTTGATTCTGCTCAATTTGTACCACTTGGAATCAGCAGATATTCGATAGCATTTATTAATGTTCCATTTGGCACACATGTGATGGAAGCTGATATGCCATTTGGCTTGTATTCTTATGGTTTTGGATATGGCTCAGATGCTTTCGATGCTTATGGTACAATGGGCGGACAGTCATTTATGGACTACGAACCTGCTAAAGATACAATCAATCCAATTGCTGAATTAGCTTTTGAAAATGATAAAGCAATGCTAATTATTCGTGATGATGGAATTGATGATACTGGTATTAAGGATTTTTTGAGCCTCGAATCAAGTAACATCGAATTTAATGTACCTGCATATACAGAAGGTATTACACAATTAAAAATTGATTTAGGCAAAAGCAAGACAGCCGGTGGAGGCAAACTGGTTTTCAAAGTTAATGATATGGCTTTGAATAGTTCTGTATATACTCTTTGCTATGTGTTGGACGGAAAATCCGGGAAATATACATTTGTATTAAACAAGGGCGATAATATTAGTTGCGAGTCTGACCCTGGATATTGGTTTGGTGCATTTGGCAAGTATTCATTTGGATTTCATGACGCATCATTCGGTAAAATTGGTGATTTTGCATCTGATGGTAAATTCTCTGAAGCTAATGGTGCCGGTGGATATTTTGGATTTGTATTTAGTAGAAAATTTTATAATAATTTTGACTTTAGTGCAAAATTATCTTTTGATACTTATGGCGGTACTTTGTCTGCCCCAGATACATTGAATAGAAAAGTAAAAGACGAAATTACCGGACAATTGAAAAACTTCCAAGAAGCTAAAGAAATTGAACTATCTGGTATGTTTATGAATATATCTGCCGGAGTAGATTATCATTTTCATAGAAATCTTTATGCTTTGGCTGGATTCAACCTTACTACAACTTTATCGAAAACTATTGATTGCTCTGAGAGAATTCTTGCTCCAAGCGATAGAGCTTATCCCAATGGTAGTAACTCTCGAAGCTTAGGCGAAAAAACTGCCGACGAACTTCGTACATTTAGATTAGGTCTTTATGTCGGTCTAGGATTCAATGTCCCATTTTATAATAATTATATCGCATTTATTGAATCCACTTATAACCCATATCTTATGGGGCTGACCAGCGATTGGACCTATAATCAGTTGTCATTTATTCTTGGTATTAAATATCGATTGTTTTAGACTATGAGCCAAATTTTAGCAATATTTAAAAAAGAATTAAAAAGTGAATTTAAAACAAGAGCATCAGCTGCGGCTGTTGCTTTGTTTATTTTGACTACTGTTACAATTTCTGCTATAAGCGTAGCACACGAAAAGCTTAGCCCTGAATTATATTCGGGATTGCTTTGGATTATTTTGTTTTTTAGTGCTATGACTGGACTATCGAAAGTGTTTGTAGCTGAAGTAGATCGTGGTACAGATTTTTTGCTGAGAATTTCTGCTAAACCAGGTGCGATATATTTTGGTAAACTTATTTTTAATACCTTATTTAGTTTTTTGATTAATTTGCTGGCAGTGGTCTTATACATGTTGTTTATTAATCCACAGCCTATGAATAGTCCGGGTATATTTTTTATTTCAATCGTATTTATATCAATAAGCTTGTCTGCTGCTACAACTATTATATCTGCTTTGATATCGCGAGCCGGCGGGAAAAATTCATTGTTTGCTGTATTGTCTTTTCCGGTGTTACTGCCTCTTGTGGTAATAGGTATGGAGCTGGTTTCATCAAGTTTTATAGGTA
>JAUQWR010000509.1 GCA_030835065.1 Candidatus Kapaibacterium sp. | reverse complement strand
GGGTAGCCTTTTTCTCCAGCATCAGAATAAGACGAAAAAGCCTTTTTAAATAAAAAGCAATGCCTAAATAATCTACAATATAGCCATCTGGTTTGTCTTTGTAAACACGATTTTCCACAGCAATTGCTTACATAAAATTATGACCTTATATGAATTTATCAATATACAAAGTGTACAAACAGGTTATATCAAAACCCATGAGCCAAATATCCCAAACTATTCAAGTTTTAGTTCATCAAAAGGATTTGTCACGGGTTCAAAAAATGGACTACTTTGTTCCTTGCTTATGTTATGTTTTGAAATCGTTAGGCAATCGGATGATGAATAAGTCATAACTACTATGAGTACACTTATTTTTAGTTTATCAGAATGAAATACAGGTTTTAGTTTTATGATAGCTTCGTATAAATCAACAGCAATACTGTAACTCATGGTAATATTCATCCTTTTGCCTTCAAAAACTTCATGTTGTTGCCTTTAATGTACAATAATATCTTTGGCTATTTGGTTTATTCGATTTTCGTTACATACAAATGCTTCTAATTGTGACCACTTGGCTTTTTCAGGTTATCCGTTAAATCTTTCTGGTCGTGTTCAACGTCCAATTCGTTAACTAACTTTTTGCCTTCTTCGCTCAGGTTTACTCTTGCAAAACAGCATTCGTAATAAATGCGCACTATAGCACCATCCTCAACGGCTTGAGCAATATAATAAATGTCCACATAATTACTGAAAAAAACAGGAGCATTTATATCAGTGTTTCAATGGTTGTTCCTTTAAAGCTGATGTATGTTGCATTCAGTAAAGCTTCATGCATATATTTTGCAAAACCATTAATAATTTTTTTCTATTACTTCACCTTGTTTATTTATATCGTCAATGATTTTAGCTTCGAATCTGTATTGGGTGTGGAGAGCTTTTAATCGGAATTAACCAAAATATTTTAACGATTGGAAAGCAATGTTTAAGGATTGCCATAATAAGGTTGGTATTTCTGAATGGATGTAAAAACCACATCACCTGAACTATCTTTTAAAAGTTCTTTCAGTTGGTTTCTATATTCATCTTGCACTGGCTATTGAAGTTACAACTGTTTTGATGCTACAAATGTGTCAAAAAGCTTGTCGTCCAAATTGTTTCGGTCGGTAATTACCACATTGGTAGGGTTCAAAATAATTTTTCCCGTATAAAAAACTATAGAAAGCGATTTGCCGCTAACTTGTGTGTGCCAAACTACACCTCCTTTATGGTCTCCAATGGGTTGTTTTTTCTCCCGACACACCGAAACATTCTAGTGATTCCATAACTATACTTGTTATGTTGCCCTATACCAGTAATATAAATACAACACAGTTTATTGCATAGTATTGATGTCAAGTAGCATGTTTTTATGGTGTTAATTATTATTTTCCCGTTTTAGTATTTTCTCGTTTATATTTTTCAAATAAAATAAAATGACTGATTAAATCAATTAGCGTTTCTTTGTTGAGCATATCCAAGACAAGAATTTCTTACTGCCTGCCAATATGCGATGCTCAGCTTTACCACAGGCAGATTTCAACGACATAAACGGTTGAAAAATTCTGAAATTGAATCCACCTTAGCTTCCAAACCATCAGAAATAATTACAAACCCATTGTAAGTAAAGCGCTATGCTTTAGATTTGGGCATCCAAGCAACTAACAAAATACTATTACAGAAACTAAAAAGTCATCGGCTATATAAAAAAAGAAGCGCAAGTGCTTTGATTTTAGCTACTTACGATTCTTTTTAGTGATCCCGACAGGTTGTCGGGATATATATATTTTAAAAGACTTATTTTTTTTGGTAGCAAATTTTGTAGCTTTTTTTACAATTTTGAAGGATTTTTGATTACTTTTAGATACTTCGATAACATTTATTTTTTTGTAAAATTTTTAATTAATAAGTCGCTTAAGATAAAATCAATATTTTAATAGAAAAAGCCTCCGAGAAACCCCGCCTATTGCAAATGTGCTGATAGGCACAGACATTTCAGAATAATTGAGCTTGTTCTTTCTCACGTAAATATTCTTTTATTCTTGTGTCTTCCAAATATGGTGCATTTTTCACTTTTTCAAAAAGATTCAAAAGTCTACTCTTAGCTCTTTTCATTACAGTGTCATAAGATAAAGGTTGTATGACAACTAGTCCGTCCATTTTTGTGGTTTTCTCTGTTTCAAAAGGCACCAATTCTGAACCGAGTACAAAGCAAGTAACTTTTGATTTTTTTAGAAGCAATCCTTTGTCGAGTAATTCCTTTACATATTTCCAAGGTTGATTAACTTCTTCATTTCCTAATGGTACTCCCGGTTTTTTTAGCTCAACTATAGTCATTCTGTCGATACCAACCTCACCTCCTTCATCATCATATAGCGGGAAACTATACAAACCAACTGAGCTATCTCTCAAAATGGCAAAATCAGGTCGTATACTTGTTCCTTTTATGTCCTTCCCAAATAGCTCTTGAATTACTTTTGTCATTCCTACATTTGATGTGTATTCAATGGTTTCATATTCTGGGCCAAATATCCAGAGTCCTCTATGGAATAGAGGTTGCAATTCATGAACTTCATTAGTTAAATTGTTAATTACTCTGCTTTGAAGTTTTTCAACTAGCCTCATTCTATACTCAACTTCAT
>JAUQWR010000508.1 GCA_030835065.1 Candidatus Kapaibacterium sp. | reverse complement strand
ATTTGGATATATTTTATAAGCTTTTATTAAAAAAGGACTGAGTTAATTAATTCAAACTCAGTCCTTATTCAAAATTCTTTCGAACTATTTTTTCTATATTAATAACATTTACCTAATTTCTTCAAATTCGCCTACTTCTCTGTTTTTTCTGCAATTATCCCAAGTAAAAATTCTACCGTTCATAGAAATATAAACACCGGGAGCTAATGTTTGAACAAAAGCAATTGCGGATCCTAAATTGAACAATCCATCACTACTTCCAAACTTATAAGGAATCATTGCACCAGTAAGTACAATAGTCTTATCTTTTACTTTTTCGGCAATCACTTTAGCTGTTTCTACCATTGTATCAGTACCATGAGTAACAATAATCTTGTTTTCATCAGCTTTCATGCAATTAAGTGCAATCAGTTCTCTATCTGAATCAGTTAATTCCACAGAGTCAATCATCATCAAAGTTCTTATTTCAACTGGAACCTTAGCTCTTCCCAATTTCAACATCTCGTGTAGATGAGTATCTTTGAAATACAACTGTCCGTTCAATTCATTGTACTCTTTATCGAAAGTACCACCTGTAACAAATATTCTAATAGCCATAACAATCGCAAAAATTATAAAAAAATATCATCCAAAATTACGAAATTTAGATGATATTATATAGACTTTGATTAAATATATTTTATTAATAATTACTTATCTCTTTATATTTCAACAATCATCACATAATAACTCTCACAATTTGAGTAGTTTTTCCAGCTTGGTTAATTAATGCAACCTGTTTTGCAAAAAAGTTTGGAGTAGATACATTCACAGTATCGTTAGTTTCTGCAGTTTCAAAATTTTTGGATTTAAATACAATAGCATCTTCCATGCTCATATATTCTTCATCTGTTCTACCTTTAATGTCATCTTTGGATTTTGTAAATTTAATTTCATAGCATTTATTTACATAATCAATCTTTTGAGAAGGATAAGAAAGCACACAAACAGCAATAGGCATAGAATCAATAATTGAATAAATAGATCTCAAATTAGATAAATAATCTTGATTAGATTTCATCAACCATTTTTGATTGGCTTCCATCTCATTATTTTTTTGTGTTAGTTCCTTGGCTTTTTTTGAAATTTGCTGTAATGCACTCATCAACTTCTTTTGTTCCTCGTAAGCTTTGTTTCTATCATCGCTTAGCAAATCAAAATTTTCTTTGATAATTGTAATAGTGCCTGCGACAAATCCATTTTCATCAAAAAATGGATAAATCTTGAACATAACATCTCTATCATTGACTTTTCTTACAATGCTTTGTGGCTGCTTAGATACTATCACTTGTTTTATAGTATCAAGCTTTTTCTTAATTTCATCTGCCGAATCAATAACTAATAATTCTTGAAAAAAGCGACCTTCGAACTGAGCATTCTGCAAAAGCTTATTACTATTGACCACAAAAAACATTTTTGCAGTGCCATTCATATAAGTAATTTTATTTTGCAAATCAAGGATGATAGCACCATCAGAAAATAGATTCAAAGTGCTTCGCATCAAAAATTTTGTAAATTCCATTTCTCTTTTAAATTTATCCTGACTTGCTTCTATAATTGAATTGGTAGGAACTATTTTAAAGTATGAAAGGAAACTTCTCTCCATTCTTCTAATTCTCCAATTAAGGAGAAAAATCTCGCCATCAGGTTTTTCGCCAACAATCCTAAAAAGCTTTTCTTCGATAGTGCCTTCAACAAATTTTCTAACAGCATCTTCGACATAAGTACCTGCATCATTATGCTGTACTAATTCGCTTTCAGATATTTTAGTATTATTAGTTGTTTTATAAATTACTTTTAGTAAATTATTACCTCTTTCAACATGCTTTATACCACCAGTAAAAATATTCTCAATTTCTCCATAAGTATTAAGAATTCTCATATCGTCCTTAGTCTCAACAAGAGCCATATCCGAATATCTTAAGATTTCGGTTATTTCTATTTCCTTCTTCTCGAGCTTTTCTTTCAATAAAGCATTTTCCTGCTTTAATTTTTCAATTAAATTATTATCCATTGTTTTTCTTAAAAAGATTTTTAAAAGTAAATAATATTAAACAACAAATTTTTATTTTACAAATATTGAATTTGTAAAGTAACAAAAATAGCAATAATACGATATTAACCAAAATTAATGTATTTTTCATTTTCGTTTAGTTCGACTGTGTAATTTTTTTCACACAATCGATCAATTTTTGTAAATTAAGTAATAATGGTAGATTTCGGGGATTAATAAATAAATATCTTTACAAATTTTCAGTAAAAATTGAAGAAATGAGTAAAATTCATTTTTGAAAATTTCGTTTATGAGAAGATTTTAACGTTATTTTAATATATTTGTACGAAAATATTTTTACATTGTGGAAAATTAATTATTTAGTTTTGGGGAAAAGTTAATTTTTTTTAGAACCGGCATGGCGTATTTATAATATGTCATAGTATATAATAGAAATATTATATTATTTGCCATCAAACCGGAGGTTAGATGAATTTTAGAACAAAACACGAACGAGCAGTAATAATTGCGGTAATAATTGCAGTATTAATGATTGCTAGTGGTATTGGTATTGAGGTAGCAGCGCAACAATCAAAGCGACAATACGAATACCAACAGAGCAAACAGAAAAAGCAATATAAAGACCAGTATTCCGAGCTCGATGGGAATAAAACTCCCAAAAACATGACAGATGAGAATATTTTGCCAATCTTGGAAAGCTCCAGACAAAAGTATCTTCAAGCTTTGATTCTTATTCAAAAGCATGATACTAATTCTGCTGCAAAATATTTCGAATCAGCTATCGAAACTTTGAACAAGCTCGTGAGTTATCCAAATATCGAGCGCAACGAAGATTTTACAGATCTTGCAAAATCGATTATCGAGGATTATGAAACTAATATTAAGAATATTAGTGCATTAGACGAAAACGCTTCACTTTTTATAATCCGCGACAAATTATTCCAAGAAATCGAAAAAATGCCTGCCAGCGCAGGTGTCGCTGCCGTCAAAAAGGATACGCTCAAATCTAAGTTTGCTCCCCCCGCACAACTTACTATCCCGATGACTGAAAATGAGCAAGTTCAGAAAAATATTAATTTCTTGACAAATGGTCAAGGTAAGAAATTCTTTACTAAATGGCTTGAACGCAGTACTAAATGGTTCCCCATGATGAAAAGAATTGTCGAAAACGAAGGTATGCCCGAAGAAATCATTTACTTATCCATGATTGAGTCTGGTTTGCGTCCTGATAATATCTCCAAAGCCAACGCTATTGGT
>JAUQWR010000507.1 GCA_030835065.1 Candidatus Kapaibacterium sp. | reverse complement strand
TAAAAAGCTTGGTTATACTATCGATGAGATAAGCAGTTTCGAAGATTGGGGCAAAATAATACATCCCGAAGACAAAGAAATTTTTAGAAAAGGTCTGCAAGATATTTCTCATGGCAAGTATGTTTCTGATGAGTTTAGAGTAGTTGCAAGCAATGGAGATTTATATTGGGTCGAAAATTCTATTTATGCCCAGTATGAGCCTGATGACAGAAGAATACACGTAATCAGTACTTATAAAGATATTAGCCAAAGAAAACAATCCGAACAGATGATAAATGACACCAAAAATCGCCTTTTGACTGTTCTCGATGGATTGGATGCCGGAATTAATGTTGTTAATATCGCCAGTAAAGAAATTTTGTATGCAAACGAAATTGTAAAATTTGAATATGGCGATAATATTATAGGCAAAAAATGCTTTGAAGTATTCAAACATTGCCAAGCCAGCCCTTGCGATTTGTGCAATCATAAAAAGGCTAAAGGTTTTGATGCTGTAGAAGGTGATTATTATTCCTGGGAATATTATAATCCTGATGATAAAACCTGGGTTACCTTGGTGGATAGAGCTATAAAATGGATAAATGGTGATATAGTGCGGCTTCAAACAGCTTTTGATATCACAAATATTAAGAATTACGAAAATATTCTATCTTCAAGAAATAATGTATTGTCTTCTATTAGTGCATCAGCCGAAAAATTATTGATGTCTGATTCAGTGATGGAAGTAATTGAAGAAACCTTCGAGATGATTGGCAAGCCATTAAATGCATGTTCTATTTCATACTATGAAATTCAGAAACATATTTTTGATTATTTGTTTGTGCCTGTCAAGATTTGGCAATCAAAAAGATGTAAAAAAGAAATCAAAAGTATAGCTATTAATCCAGACGAATGCAATAATTCTAAAGATGGTTTTATACTTTTGGACTGTTTCAAAGAAGTAATTGAACAAAATGGATCGGCTAATCCAATAATTCTGCCAATTGTATTTAGTAATAGAGTAGATGCTGTTATTGTGATTGAATCATTCAAAGAATCTGCCGAGCTTGCTGAACTAGAAATGGATTCTCTTAAGATTTTTGCAAATTTGATTTCTACATCAATGAAAAGAAATCAAACTATAAATGATTTGAAGCAAAGCAGAAATGAACTAACTCTTGCTAATGAACAAAAGACAAAATTTATGTCGATTATTGCTCATGATTTGAAGAGCCCATTTTCATCGTTTGTAGCTATGCTCGAAGAGCTTAATAAGAACTTTGATGATATTAGAATTTCTGAATTAAAAGAAATTGCTTCTGATATTCATTCTTATTCCGACAACTTGTATAAAATGCTTGTCAATTTGCTCGATTGGGCAAGCTCGCAGACTGGTAGAATCAGATTTGAACCATGCGAATTTGAATTGAGAAAAAATGCTGAACATGAAATTGTTGTGCTCGAAACAAGCGCTGCTGCAAAAGGTATTTCAATTAAAAATGAATTGCCTGATAATCTTATTGTCTTTGCAGATTTACCAATGATAATGACTGTTTTCAGAAATTTAATAAATAATGCCATCAAATTTTCAAATCCGGAAACTGATATTATTATCAAAACTATGGAAGATTTT
>JAUQWR010000506.1 GCA_030835065.1 Candidatus Kapaibacterium sp. | reverse complement strand
TGGCAAAATCCTTTTTGATTTTGCTGATATAGAAAGTTATAATCCCGAAGGCAAATCTTTTCTCGAACTTAATGCTAACGACAACTGCGATTATCGTGAAAATAACGTTAAGAAAAATTGGGCTGACGAGTGGATTGCTGCCCACCCGGAGTTTAATATTGATTGTTCTCAATTTGGTGGTTGTGCTCATTCTAAATGTTTGAATTGTTTAAACAAAGGTAATGCCTTTTGGTGGATGGCTGCTCGTATTGCCGGCTGGGACGGTGGTATTAATTCTGTGAATGATGATTCGAGCGCTACCAACCTTGTGCTTTATCAAAATTATCCTAATCCTGCTGATGAATATACCAATATTAAATTCTATATTCCTACCCAAACTTCTGTTCGTATCGAAGTATATGATATGAAAGGAGGCTTAGTGAAAAATGTTATTAACGACGTTATTTATAACAAAGGTGAATGGGAAATTATTCTTCGCACTCGCGAACTTCATATTGGTAACTATGAATATAGACTTACTACTGAATATAAATCTGTTGCTAAAAGCATGACTATTATGAGATAATTTTTTAAATTTGATGGCTTTGATTTTTCCTCCCTTTGGATTGTCAAAGCCATTTTTTTATTTTATTATTTATATTTTTAGCTATTTTGTATTACAATTTTATTACAAATTTTGGAGAACAATATGACCGGGCAATTAGCTCAGATGATTAGTCTTATTACTTTTTATAATAGTAAACAAAAACCTACACCAAATTTCTCCGAATTTGAATCATTCAAAAGCTCTAAATTTGTCAATTTTATTCAAATCAAACCTAAATTATTCTTTTTTTATAGAGAAGTAGAACTTGCTGATTCGCCTGAAAAATGGTTCGATTACCTTAAATCTTCCGGATGTATTGAGCTCAAATTATATAAAAATTTCATGGCTGAATCTGCAGACCACAGAACTGCATCGTTTGTAGATGGAGGACAAAGCTTTTTTATCGAAGCAATTTATGAAAAGCATTCTGACATTTGGGTTTCCAGATGGAATACAAGTGATAGTGAATCCGATAGAATTTGGGAAGTAACCTACGGCTTAGTTGTAAAAAAATCTGTAAGATTGAAACACGAAGATAAATTGAATGAATATCGTGATAAACTCAGAAATAAATTGATTGAAATCAGTCAATTTGCTTCTAATGTAAAA
>JAUQWR010000505.1 GCA_030835065.1 Candidatus Kapaibacterium sp. | reverse complement strand
ATTAGACTGATATGGAGTACGGAAAGAAACAGCTTCTGCACGTGCCAAAGAGCCATCGAGCGAATCGCCGGTAGAAGCACCGGTAATAACACCTACTTTGAATGATCTGCCTTGGGCATGTTCTGCTTTTGCTTTTTCACCTATTGCCACCGGAATCGCTTTGCAAGCGCCGGCAGGAGTGAATCCGCTGAAACCTATAACATCGCCGTCTTTGATAAAACTTGCTGCTTCTTCAGCGCTAATGTAATTCAACGACATTTTCTCGAACCTTTATTATTTTTTCACACAGTTATTCGCGCGATTTCCCATTCGCGCTCATATACAGAATTCAAAATTAACAAAATTTGAATTATCTTATACTATTTATAACAAATAATTTATAAAAATAATTAGCTTTTAATTCTTTAGTCGGATTTAACTTTAAATTATGAAAACATTTTGATATTTATCTACGTCTAAATATATTGATGAATTATTATTATTTTTATGATTAATTTTTAGAAATTTGTTTGGAAATGCGTATTTTGCAAAAAAAATATTGAGTGGATTATGAATAAAATCGGAATTTCTATATTAGCACTATTCTTAAGTGCAATGGTTTTAAATGCTCAACCAAGTCAGGAAAAGCCTACAGTTGTAGTTGACTCAAGTGCAGGGCAAGCTCTCACTGGTAGCTCCAAGTCTGGTTTTACTTCCGAGCAAGATAGTTTATTCTTATATGAACTCAATAATAAATTACCATTTAGCGTTAGGATGCGTAGAGATTTAGAAATTTCTGAAGCTCTCTGGAAATCTTATGCTAAAATTATTGAAGAATCTCCTTGGGACTATTTCAAAAAGCATATGGCTAGTCTGCCAAGATCTGTTTTTGAACCTACCGGACAGGAAATTGCCAATCATGAAATAGGTATGATTAATGCTTTATCTATCCCTGGAGTTTTTAAGTTTAATCCAAATGGTGGTTTGGTTACTTTTGGGCAAATTGCTTCATTTCTTGGGCTTAGCGAAGATGTTTCTCCTGTAATAAAATTTCAAGTCAATATTACGGCTGATGTCGAAGTTGTTGTATATTCTGTGCAGGCTGTTGCTGTGGCAACTCTATTTAAAGGTGTAAAAATGCCTGGCGCTTATACTTATAATTGGAATGGACGCGACGACAAAGGCAGAAGAATGCCTGCCGGAGATTATATTGCCGAAATTCGAATCGGTACCGAGAGATTTATTCGCAAACGTATTGTAATAGAAAACTAATCTGGCGAGCAAGTAAGCAAATAAAGTCGATTATTTATAAATCCTAATGCTTCATATCTATTTTTAAATCTATTGAAACGAGGGTTTGATGTCTTATCGGTCATCATTCCTGAATGTATTCTTTTTTCGCCCAAATATTTCAACATTAAAGAAGATGAACTAGTGTAGGCAATTGTATTGCTTCTGGGTTTGACAGCTATAGGAGTTGCTACGTGCATATCCATCAATAGTTCGTATCTCAGACCATTTATGCTGACAAATGAGTCGAATTCTTTGCCAATAAAATACATTTCTTCGCCATCAAATGTGAAAAAGGGCTCTCCACATTCTTTGCCTCCAATATACTCTGCAGAATTGAATACTATATAATTGGTAATTCCAGATACAGCTCTATAAGCAATTAGAGCTTCTGTCGGATGCAGTTTGAGAAATCCAGCCTGATCATATATCTTACCAATTTGTGGCTCAGTATATTCATCATTAAAAGTGATTGCAGCATATCCGGTAGCAAATTGAACGATAACTGCTGCGATAGTTCCGGCTTTATTAATGCAAGGATTGCTTACATTAAGAAAATTATCCATAATCAATCTATTATCCCGATAGATGCCCCAATTTGTACCTACTTGAGCAGCATACATAAAGCTACCATCGTGCATAAAGCCAATATAAAGTATATTATCGAAAGTAGTAGTTTCATTTCCGTTGAGTAAAAGAGTTTTTCTTGTACCGCGACTACCTGTAATTACAAATTTGCCATTATCAGAAACAATAATACCGGGATTTCGATGCATTGCTTCGATTTTCTTATTGCCTATAACAATGTATTCGAGAGAAGATACAAAATAGGAGTAAACTAAAATGCAATTTTGAGGAGAATATGCAATTTCGCCTGGAGAACTAGCGTTAAGCTCAATAATTGTATCATTAGTAATCAATTCCCAACCAGTTTGAGTAAGCCCAAAGCAAGCCCATTTAAGTCCATCAGGAGCAAAAATCGGTTTGGTAATATCTTGATAGACGTCTGTCTGTTCGTCGTCTAAAACTAATCTGTAAGTATTGGCAAAAGGGCTAGTGATAGCCCACCAATGCTGAGTAGTATCCATTCCAAATTCAACAATTGGTTCGCTGCCGTCTAATAGTTGGAAATCCTGACAAAGCTCTGCATTAGCAGAGTAAGAAAAAAGAAAAATTATAAAAACAAGAAATTTTTTCATAATACTTTTAAAAAATAATACTTTTTTACTATTACGAGCGAAATCAATAAATAATATAAGGAATTTTACTAAATATTTTTTTACTTTCTTAAAAAAGATTTAATTTTACAATTCGGACTTATGAGGAATTAATACTAAAATATAAATGAAACGTCTTAACTTTGAAAAATGAAATGGGCGAAGTGGAATTGAATAAATATAAATTTTTGCAAAACATAGATTCTCCAACAGATTTGAGGAAGATAAGCCAAAATGAGCTTCCGACAGTTTGCAATGAAGTGAGAGAATTTATGATTGATACAATTACGCGAACAGGCGGTCATTTTGGTGCAGGACTCGGAATAGTTGAATTAACAGTTGCAATGCACTACGTTTTTAATACTCCAGATGATAAACTTATTTTTGATGTTGGACATCAAGGATATCCTCATAAAATAATAACCGGACGCCGAGACAAACTTCAAACTATCCGCCAAAAAGATGGTCTTAGTGGTTTTTTGAAGCCTAGCGAAAGCGAATATGATGCTTTTGGAGCCGGTCATGCCAGCACTAGTATATCTGCTGCATTAGGAATGGCTACAGCTCGTGATTTGTCGAAAAAAGACTATAAGGTTGTTGCTATTATTGGCGATGGTGCAATGACTGGCGGTTTGGCTTTTGAAGCTATGAATAATGCCGGAGTGCAAAAGCGCGATTTAATTGTTATACTCAATGATAATAATGTTTCGATAGATCCTAATGTATCTGCTTTTTCTAATTATTTCAATGAATTGTTTGCTTCGTCTTTGGTCAATTCCTTCAGAGATAATGTGTGGGAGATGACCGGTAAGCATGGCGAATTGGGAGATAGGCTTAGAAAAATTGCTGCAAAAATCGAAGATGGCGTGAAAGCAATTGTTACTCCTGGTGTATTATTCGAAGCTTTAGGATTTAAATATTTTGGTCCTATAAATGGAAATAATATTAATAAATTAGTTAAAATGCTTAAACTAATTAAAGATATAAAAGGACCGGTATTTTTGCATGTAATGACTCAAAAAGGCAAAGGCTATGCACCTGCCGAGAGAGATTCTCATTATTTGCATGCCATTGGAAAAATTGATAAAAATACAGGTAATCCTCTTCAATTACTCAAAGATAAAATTCCATTATATCAGACAGTATTTGGCGAGTCGATGCTGGAATTTTGCAAAAAAGACGAAAAATTGGTAGCTGTTACTGCTGCTATGTGCGAAGGAACCGGGCTGGATGTGCTTCAAAAAGAAATGCCAGAAAGATTATTCGACGTAGGCATTGCAGAAGGTCATGCTGTTACTTTTTCTGCTGGTCTTGCTTCGCAAGGAGTAAAGCCGGTAGTAGCGATATATTCGACTTTTCTCCAAAGAGCTTATGATCATATTATTCATGACTGTGCTCTTCAAAAATTGCATGTTGTATTTGCTATAGATAGAGCAGGAGTTGTTGGTGCAGACGGACCTACACATCACGGTGTTTTTGATTTGGTTTATTTGAGATCGATACCAAATATGATAGTGATGGCACCAAAAAATGAACAAGAATTGAAGGATATGTTATATTCTGCATTGTATGTATATACTAATTCATGTTCGGCAATCAGATATCCTAGAGGAAAAGGTTTAGGTGTAGAACTTAGAGAAGCCAGACCAATGGAATTAGGCAAATCTGAGACTATAAGCAAAGGTACAGATATAGCTGTGATTGCAATCGGCAAAACTGTTGTAGAAGCGGTAAGAGCAAAAGAACAACTTCAAAACGAGGGTATTTCTGTAGAACTGGTCAATGGAAGATTTATAAAACCATTAGACAGCGAAATGTTGGATGATTTGGCATCCAGATTCGATCTTATAGTTACAATCGAAGATGGGCAAGCCATGGGTGGATTTGGCACAGCAGTGTTGGAATATATAAATACAAGCGAATATCAGTGCAAAGTTGAGATACTTGGCATACCAGACAAATTTGTAGAGCATGGAACTCAAGAAGAACTATATAAAATTTTAGGATTGGATACTGAAGGAATTGTCAATAAAATAAAGAACTTATTAGACAGAGAGCCAGTATTGGAAGAAAAAAAATTGAAAAAATTTTAAAAAAATAAAAAAAGTTCTTGCGTAGTATCCGAAAAGTCCGTAAATTTGTATTCTATTAATGACGCAACGAAATGAAAGCGAAGTTAATAGAAAGAAAAAAAAGAAGAAGATGATGATCCCGTAGCTCAGCCGGTAGAGCATTTGACTTTTAATCAAAGGGTCACAGGTTCGAATCCTGTCGGGATCACAAAAGAAAAAGCGTAAGTCGCCAAAATAAAAAGCACTTGCGCTTTTTTCGTTATATGGTTACTGACGCCAAAATCGTTTGGAACGATGCTATCGAAGAGGTTATGAGGGTTTGGGAGTAAAAATAATATAATATCCCAAATACATATAAATATTATTGGCATTTGAACGAGAATCCGGCAATTGTATGGGGTGTATGTCGGAGGAAGCTGTCCCTTAAAGCCATACATCTCGGGGAAGGACACCTTCAAATGCATTTTTATTTATTTCTTTTCAAGAATCTTCTCAATCCTTTGAAATTGGTCTTTGTCAAGTTTAGTTGGATCGGATTTAAAATATTCAAAATATATTGACAAACCGGTAGTAATAATTGAAGTTAGTATTGAAGCAATTATGGCAGCCCATGTTAATCGTTTTTGGGTTTTAAATTGTTTATCCCTATCCTTAGAATCTTTTTCCATCATATCGAGTTTTTCATTATGTAACTTTTCTCTTACTTTTATATCATCATTCATCTTTTCTATGGTTGATTTATGTTGTGATTCTCTTTGCTCTAACTCCCTTTCAAATATTATTTCTTCTTCAGTTTTTAAATTATTATCAATTAGAATATTTAACTCTGGTTTTATATATAATATTCTATTGCACCATATAACTATGTCTAAAGCTATGCTTGGTCGAATATTAATATTTGTATGAGTGGCATTAAGATTATCATCATAAATATATAGTTCATTTATTATTTTGGAATGATCTATGAATTCAATATTATTAGAGGTCGTTGCTGAAATTACTTTTTTACCAAATACATTAATAGTTTTTTTATCATTACTTTTTTCTCTAAATTTAATATAATTTAATGAATTCAATTGCTCTAAATATATAATAATATTATAGATTTTATCTAATAATCTATCTAATTCTACTCTTTTTTCCTCTTCACAATAATCAATTGGAAAGTAAAAATAAACTTTGTTTGATTCAGAACTAAGTTCTTCATCATTAATAGGTGTGATAATTTTTATAACTATATCTTTATTTATAAGATTTAAATATTTTTCTAACAATAATTTAAACCATAATATATTATCTTCTTTTATATAATCCCTGATATCTTTGATGATTGATATGTCATATCCCGAAAAAGTCATATTTGCACCTTAATATTTAAAAAATTATATGAAATTTTCCTATTCACTCTATACACCCCACTACTTAAGCCCCTGACATCGATCCTTGAACCTTCGGAGCGAAGTACTTCATTACCAAGGATATCATAGATAATTACTTATCCGGTATTATTTTCGATACTACTTAATATTATCCTTGTTTTTTGCTCTGATTTGTTTCATTTTCGAAACTAATTAGATAAGGTGCATAGTTTAAATTTATGTCCTAAAAATACATTTGAAAATTTATTAATTCACTAGTATTTATAACCTAGTGAATAAGTTATATATACTAATATATAATTTCGTTTCTAAATAAACAAAAAGAAATTATTGAAATAGCATTCTATTAAATATATACTAATAAATTTACAATACATTTAGTAAATATCATAAAATTACAATGAATTATAAAGAATATTGATGATTAAGGAATAGAGATAATTATGAATAAAATAATTCAATACACGATGTTCCATATATAAAAGAGTTGTAATAAACATTTGGCATGATGTATTAATATAATATTGGGTAAATCAATAAAAGTGCTTGGAATATAAGTGAAAAAGGAATAAATTAGGACTGATTATTTTGGAGGAAAATTTTCTATTTATCGAATGAATATATAATGTCAAATGTGAAAAAGAATATTCCTGAATCCAATTGGGAAACTTTCTGTAATTGTATGTATTACTATTCTGTAGGAATGGATAATAAATTATGAAATTATATAGTATAATATTAATAGTTATGTCCCTTACATGTTTACAACAATATGTAGATAATTATGATGATATTAAGAAGACACGAATCATTAAAAATATGCATAAATCAAAAGTAGGCGATATAATTAATCATAGTGATTATTATTTTGATTTAAATAAACATGGATTAGATGTCGAACTAAAAACAATTGGTGAATATATCAAAATAATTGAAAAAAAATACAAACTATTTAACATTGAAGTATTTAATCCATATAAATCTCAATCTGATGAGTATGTTAAAGAATTTGATTATTTTCGTGCATATTTTTATTATTCTGATTCTTGTTATTTGTCAGTAACTGGACAATTAGGAAGCCCTGTATTTGATTATGACTCAACAAAAGCTTTTGAAAAAATGATGGAAAAAGATACATTTGCTTTGAAGTTTAATATTGATAATTTTATCGACATATTAAATAGTGAATTAGAGGATTTTACTCGTTTTTCAAATTATCCTTTTTATAATAATATTCAGTTTGATAGGAAATACTATCCTGATAAAACTGCACAAATTGAAAAAGAATATTA
>JAUQWR010000504.1 GCA_030835065.1 Candidatus Kapaibacterium sp. | reverse complement strand
AAAGATTGCGATTGTTATCTTCCGGAAATTCATATTTTACAGGTAATTTAGGAGTAAATACAAATCCATTAGCCGGCAATGCTTTGACGGTAAGCGGAAATTCTACAATTACTAATGGTAATGTCAATTTGACAAATTCAACAAATACCGCAAACACAGTCTATTTCTATGAGCCATCGGGTTCTGGAAATAACTATATTGCATTTAAAGCCAGACCAATGGCAAACAATGTCAATTTGCAATGGCCAGATTCTGCAGGTAAGGCAAATGCTTGTTTATCTACAGATGCTACCGGAAATCTTTATTGGCAGTCTGTTCAACAGTTGACTTCTAATATTAGATATAATGTACTAAAAGTAGTTACCGATCCTGTATATAATGCAGATACACTTGATACGCATATTTTAATGGGGTATAATGGAGATGCAAAAGTAAATCTACCAAGTGGTTCAAGTTTGGCTGGAAAGCAGTACTTTATCAAACGTCTTGGTGGTGGTAATACTCAGGTGAATGTGTGCCCGAGCGGTGGTGCAACTATAGATGGTTCGAACTATATAAGAATATCAAATCAATACTCTAGTGCAATGATTGTATATGATGGAAGTAATTGGTTTATAATGTCAACCTATGGCAACGTATCAGGGCAGAGTGGGTCTTGTCCTTAGAAGGAGCAGAAAAATGAAGAATATATATTTAATAATGGTTTTAATTCTGGTATTTGTTTTGGCTCTGCCAATTAATTCTGCTGTGTTTGTTAATAATGGGGCAGTAATTGTTAATAGTTCAAAAACTTATTATCATGTGAATCAGTTGACTTTTAAAAATATTAATAATGGAAGAATCTTTATTAATAGTGGATCTGAATTTTATGTTAAGGGGAATGTTGTCAATAGCTCGGATAGTATTTTGATTAGAAATGGTTCTGTATTTAGGATTGATAGTTCTTTTACTAATTCAAGTAAATTGAATATAATGGATACTTCGTCTGTACAAGTGAAAGGGAGCCTTGTAAATACTGGGCAAATTGTTAATTATTATGTGCTCGATATTGGTTTTTAATTTTTTTTCTTCTAAAAATAAAACGAAGAAGAAGTAAGAAATAGTATCACAAAGTTACACGAAGTATCACACAAAGTTACACGAAGTCAAGAGGAAAGCAGTGAATAAACGCTTTAAAAAACGTTTGTGCTACTTTTTGGCTAATTAAACGAAGAAGAAGTAAGAAATAGTATCACAAAGTTACACAAAGTACGCACAAAGTTACACGAAGTCAAGAGGAAAGCAGTGGATAAACGCTTTAAAAAACCTTTGTGCCCCTTCTTGACTAATAAAACGAAGAAGAAGTAAGAAATAGTATCACAAAGTTACACGAAGTATCACACAAAGTTACACGAAGTGAAGAGGAAAGCAGTGAATAAACGCTTAAAAAAACCTTTGTGCTCCTTCTTGGCTAATTAAACGAAGAAGAAGTAAGAAATAGTATCACAAAGTTACACGAAGTATCACACAAAGTTATACAAAGTCAAGAGGAAAGCAGTAAATAAATGCTTTAAAAACGTTTGTGCTCCTTCTTGAAAATAAAACGAAGAAGATGAAGTTGAAGAAGTATGAAATAGTAACTTAATTTACTCACATATTAAGCCTCTTGTGATCAAGTAGAAAAGAAAACGTTTGGTTATAAAACAAAATGCTTGACCTTTACTAAAGATCAAGCATGTTTGTAAGGTTTTGAAAGTATCTCAATTTAGATACAATCTTGTATTTAGATTATTTTAATTCTTTAGGATACATAACAGCTCTTAACACATTTTTAGAATTTAAATATTTAGCAGCTGTTTTTTGAATATCTTCTGCAGTAAGTGCATCAATACGTTTTTCAACATCAAGAATATTTAGGATGTTTTCTTCATTATTTAGAGTTGAATAAATAAAGCCCATCCAATATCTATTTTCTTTAAGTTGAGTTTCTCTTTCTTTGCGTTGCATTTCTTTCACTTTATTTACGTTTTCTTGGCTAGTTGGCTTGCTTTTTAATTCATCCAAAATGTCGTAAGCAGCTTTAGTAAGTTCATCTACTCTCTTGGGATCGCATCCCCAGCCAATGTTGATAGTATAAGCATTTTTAGGATATTTTGTCAAAACAGGATAAGCATAAGCTCCATAAGTACCGCTTTTTTCTTCGCGAATAACTTCTCTAAGTCTAATATCCAAAACTTCGATCAATGCATTGATATTAAATCTTTCTTGAGGATTATTTTCAAAATCGCCATAAATTTTAATTTCAACTTGACTCTTTTGTTCCATACCTACATTCATAGACATTTCGTTTTTGCCTTGAATTGGGTAACGCTTAACGTCTTTCCAATTTTCTTTAGAGTTAGTATTTGGTAGGCTACCGATATATTTTTCGATCATAGGTTTGATTTTGTCATAATCAAAAGTACCAATTATGATAAAATTGAAATCGCCCATGTCAGCAAATCTTTGTTTGAAAATCGAATATGCCTTGTTCAAATCTACATATTTTAAGTTCTGAGTAGTTCTAAATGGATTAACTCTTTTATGATTATTGAATGAGTAAACTAAAAGAGAATCATAGAATAGATTTTCAGGATTATTCAATCCATTTTCAATTTCAGTTTTATATTTATCAATAACAGAAAGGAATGCAGATGAATCTTTTCTAGGTTCAGTAACTCTAAGATTAAGAAGCTGGAAAATAGTTTCTAAATCTTCAGGAGAACCGCCTGCATAAATATCTTCGCCTAGTTCGCTAATATTAGCTTGGGCGTAAGCAATTTTTCCTGCTAATTTTTTGTC
>JAUQWR010000503.1 GCA_030835065.1 Candidatus Kapaibacterium sp. | reverse complement strand
TATAGTATCAATCATGTTTTTATCAGCAAAAACTAAAGTATTTTCCTTAATTGAAGATTTCAGATTGATATTTTTTTGTTTAGCCTGATGGCTGTATATATAAGTTGAATTATAAGCTAATTCAGCCATATCAATTAGTTCAGGTTTGAAATCGATTTTACCTCTTTGGCTGCGAGACCAATGCAAAAGATTTTCGAGTAATTCGGAAGTCGATACAGCCGAACCTTGCAAATCCTTAAGTATATTCTTGATATCGTCTGAGTTGAGCTCATCATATCTATTATAAAGAAGTTTAATAAAATTGAGAATTACATTAACAGGGTTTCTCAGATCATGAGCAATAATCGAAAAGAATTTATCTTTTGAAGCATTTAATTCTTTGAGCTTAGATTCAGATTCTTTAAGGGATTTTTCGTATTCTTTTCTTACAGTAATGTCCCGCAAATAAGCAATAATGCGTTTCTGCCCATTTATATTAATTAATTTTGTAACAATTTCACTTGGAAAAACTGTACCATCTTTCCTTAGATTAATAGTTTCATGAGGAGTATCTCCTGTGGTCATATCATCGGTAATGATATGAGGTAATTTTTGGGCATCATCGGCAAGCATTAGGTCTCTAATATTGAGTTGTAGCATTTCCTCACGAGTATAGCCAAACATTTTGAGCCCAGCTTCGTTGCAATCTAATATATCACCAGTAATACTTTCAATAAAAATACCATCGCTGGCCATTTCTACTAAAGTTCTATATTTCAATTCATTTTCTTTGAGAGCTTGTTGAGTAATAATTCTCTCAGTAATATCTCTCCAAGAAGTATGCAAAAGCCATTCGCCTTGCATAGGAATAGCAGTAAGAGTAACTTCGACATTAAATAAAGAGCCGTCAATTCTTTTATGCACCCATTCAAATCTATTATGCCCTTCGGAAAATGCTTTGAAAATCATCATTTGGGCTTTGGTAATAGATTCTAATCCATCAGGTTGAAAATTGGGAGAAATATAATCAGGAGTTTTGCCTATTATATGTTCTTTGTTAGTTGCAGCTACCATTTGTAATGCTTTTTCATTACAATCTATGAATCTATCCCCTTTAATAAGTAGTTGAGGATCGCCGGATTTCTCGAAGAGAAGAGTTAATATTTGTTCTCTTTCTTTTAAAGCTTTTTCTAGTTCAAATTTTTCTTTTAAAGTATCAGTTAAAGTGTGAATTGCAGAATGGAAATCAATATTTGCTTCTGTTCTACTTGATTGAAGTTCATTTATAAGGGGATTTACAAAATTATCTTTAATTTTGCTTATAAAAGCATGATCATCATTTTTGATAATAGAATGACTTAAAAAAAGTTTTTTTAAAATATTAAGATTATCTGCCAATTCGTCAAGCATAGGCAAATTGAGGTCTGAATAATCAAACACTTCTAATTCACCATGTATCATAGCTTTAATATCCGAATTCAAGCGATCTAATAAATCTTTTAAAATCGGCTCCACAAATTCCCCTTGTAATTGAGACCTTAACTTTCCAATAATAATAACTAACGAAGAATGGATTTATTTTATTTATTCATAATAAGGGAATTTGAGAAAGAATGTTGTACCTTGATTTAATTCACTATCAAACCAAATGCTTCCTTTGTTCAAGTCAGTAAATTCCTTTGAAAGAATAAGTCCCAATCCGGTACCTAGCTCTCCATGAGTACCAATATTTTTTATATTTACATCAGTTTTGAAAATATTAGGCTTGAATTCTTCACTTATACCAATACCATAATCTCTAATACTAATAATAAGAAAATTATTTTCAATTAAAGAATTGATTTCAATTTTTGAATTTTCATGTGAATATTTGCATGCATTTGATATTAAGTTTCTTACGATTGTAGTAAACATCGGAAAATCAATTAAAAGGAAAATTGATTCATCAAGATTATTAATAACAGTAATTTGTTTTTTTGCAAGTAGATCATATAAGAAATTAATTTGTTCATTAATAGCATTATTTACATTTATTTTGATAGGATTGATTGAAATTTTACCGGTCTGAGCTGAAGCCCATTCTAGTAGATTATTGAGAAGTTTGAATAGGTTGTCTGCAGATTTTTGCATACTGATTGCAACTTCTTGAAATTCTCTTATAGTAAGGTTTTTAAAATTATTTACCAGATCATTGAGCAGATTAGTAAACCCAGAAATAGGATTTTTCAAATCATGAGCAATCAAGGAAAAGAATCTATCTTTGCTAGCATTAATTTCTTTTAGTTTGGCTTCTACTTGTTTTTGTTCACTAATATCTGTAGCAAAACCAATCAAACCTTTCATATTGCCAAAACTATCAAAAAAAGGCATTTTATCAAGTTTAAACCATTGGTTGTTGTCATGGTTTAATTCAACAATTCTGTTAGTAATTGCATTTTTGTCTTTTAAAACAAGCAAATCAGCTTCAAAAAATTTGTTTTGAACTTCATCAAAAATCTCAGGAGACTTATACTTAAGCGATTGAGTCTGCAAAATAAAATCAGAAAAATATTTGTTTGTTTTAACGAATCTATTATTCAAATCTTTATAATAAATTAAAGCAGGAATAGAATTGATAATAAGTTCAAGTTCATTTTTGGATTCTTGAATAGCAATTTCTGCTTTTTTTAAGTTAGTAATATTAGTAGAAATACAAGCAATTTCGGAAACTTTAGAATTGAAGTAACTAATAGGGTAGATAAAATTCAGATAATAATACATTTCATTATTAACAAAAATTTCTGCTTCGCTTGAATAATTGCTTCCAGATTGAATTACATATTCAATTTCATTAAATAAATCTGAAAAGTTTAATTGATTACATAAATTTGAAATATCTTGTCCATAAAATGATTTATTATCTAAATTGAATTTAGAAGGAGTATTTAAATAAAGAATAATTTTATTGCAATTGACAACAAAAATGATATTATCGCTGCTATCTACAATATCACTAAGCAATGCTTCGCGTTCTTCGAGCATTTCCAAAGAAGTTTTAGTTTCAGTAATATCTTCGATTAATCCATTAAAATATAATAACTTGCCATTATTATCAAATATTGGAGTAGCTCTATCTCTAACCCAAATAATTTCGTTTAGAGCAGTCTTCATTTTATATTCTTTTGTGATAGTCGAAGAATCCAGCACACCACGCAAAAATTCTTTTCTATCTTGGAAATCTACGTAGAAATCAAACACAGTATATTTGCGTATATGATTGATATTTTCAACTTTAAGCATATCACATAATGCTTGGTTGGCATGTAAAATTTCGCCTTTGGAGCTGGTTCTGTATATACCGATTGGAATCTGTTCAACCAAAGTCTTGTATTTTTCTTCACTTTCTTTCAGAGCCAAATTGATTTCAGTTTGTTTGCTTATATCTTGTGAGATAACATAAGCGCCAATAATTAATTTACTAGAAGGATTATATAAAGGAACAATTCTTGATAATGAATAAGACTTAAAGCCTAAAATATATTGATCATCTTCATATTCATGAATTTCACCATTGAAAGCAAGCTTATATCTTTCAATCCATACTAGAATCATATCGATATTTTGTTTGAAATTTGATACATCATTAAGTTTAATACCAATTTCTGGTCTAAAATCAAATAGATGCTCAAAT
>JAUQWR010000502.1 GCA_030835065.1 Candidatus Kapaibacterium sp. | reverse complement strand
GGATACATTGCACCCATAATTGCTTTTTTAGACTGAGCCTTTGGCATATGACAATCTTGGCATTGCACACCTTCTTTGGAATATGGACCTTCCTTCCATTCTAAATGAGTAGATTTGACCCAAATGCCATAAGGACTCTTTTCATTATGACAAATACCACAGAAATCTCCGGTTTTCATTATTGGATTTACTTCGATTTGATGATTAGGAGATCCAACTTCACCTTTTCTAGAATTGAATTTTGTATTTCCTGGTTTCATCACGTAGTTGAAGTTGTATGGAGTATCACCCGAAAATCCGCTAATCGAGTGGCATACATCACAAGACACAGCTTCATTGGCTCTTGTATTTTCCGAGGGTCTTTTGGGTGGAATATCTCCACTCAAATATGCAAGCGGCGAATGGCAACCATTACAACCGGCTTTTACTTCAGCTACTTTTGTATCAATTTCAGAATGAGGAACAGCTAAATTAAAGTACTCGATTTCGTCCCATTCGTGAGTAAAAGCTTGTGCCATCATTGATTGTTTCCATTGCTGATAAAATTCTGCATGACAAGCAGCTCCACAATATTGCGGAGTCTGAAAATCAGAGTATTTAAATTCAGGTTTTTGATCTGCTCTCAGCAATGCATAAGTAATCACTGCTAATGCTATTAGTGGCATTAAGTAAAATAATTTTTTCATATTTCCTCTATCAATTTGTGACGATACATTTCTTGACGATTATATTTTACTTATATTAATAGTTTTTAATATTAATTACAAATATTTAATTATTTACTATAATATTTAGGCACAACTAATTGTATTTTTCATTATAATTTATTAATTCATTCATTAAAATTCGGTATTTGTACTTATTGAAAAAATATACTAAATTTGATAATAAATTTATAAAGGAAATGAAATAATGAAATACATTTTTATCATGATGATTTTACTATTAGCTTCATGCGCGGATAATAGTGATACAACAAACCCAATTGAAAACAAAAACTATAAGATTATTGTTTTCAGTGATGCACACTTATTTGATCCAAATTTAGGAACCAGCGGAACTGCATTTGAGAATTATATAAAAAATGATAGAAA
>JAUQWR010000501.1 GCA_030835065.1 Candidatus Kapaibacterium sp. | reverse complement strand
GTGCCAAATTAGATAGAGTAGGTGTTTTTGCTTATTCCCCTGAAGAAGATACCAAAGCCTTTAAATTGGGCGATCCTATTCCTGATTTGATTAAAGAAAAAAGAGTTGAAAAAATAATGATTGCTCAACAAAAAATTTCTTTAGAAAAAAATAAAAAATTAATCGGTGAAACTCTTAAAGTATTGGTTGATAGCGAACACGAAGGTGCATATATCGGACGCACAGAGCGGGATGCTCCCGAAGTAGATAATTCTGTGATTATTCAAAGCAAAAAAACTTTGCAAGAAGGAAGTTTTGTAAACGTAAAAATTAGCGCTGCTTCTGAATATGATTTAATCGGAGAGTTAGTATAAATTTTTGTTTTACTGTAAAAAGCCTTTAATAAAAGTAAAACATAGCTTTTAAAACATCTTATTACCCTCGAGTGCTGCCTGACATAGTCGGGCGGGGTGGATGGATTTCTCTTTCTGGTATTTTAAGAGTCTACCCCGTCTGCCTTCGGCAGCCACCCCTCAATGAGTGGAATTGGCTTCTGCTGCCATTATTCACGGTTATTTATTAAACTTTTTGTGATTTCAATTTACATATTCAATATATAAAAACGTCTTATTACCCTCGAGTGTCGACCTAGAGCGTCAATCAGCCCTCATGAGAAAAAAGAATTAGGAAAAAATAAAATAAATTAATAAGTTAATATAAGTTGATTCCGCAAATCAGAAGACTATTTAAATCAATGTTTTACGAAATCACCTCAAAAGTATCGAAACATCATGTCTATCCTAATGAATTTAAGTAAAGATATGATTTGTAATAGATAAAAAATAAAAATGGAGGACTTATGAAAATCTCAAAATTATTACTGATGCTTTATGCATCGATTTGCTTATCCTGTTTTAGCTATGCCCAATCGGGTGAAGTGCCGAAACTGCTCTGGGAACTCAAAGACGTAGAAATAATTAATGCAAAACTAAGTAATGATGGCAACTATGTATTTGCTTTGGGTGGAAATCTTATTGGTTCTACTGCTTCGACTATTTACAAAATAGATGCCAATACGGGTGCAATCTTAAAAACTTTTTCAAGCAAAATTTTTATGAATAAAATTATTACAACAAGTAATGATAGATTTGTTTATGCAACTTTATATAAAGAGAAAGAAGAAACGATAATAAAAGTAGATATGGAAGAATTAAAAGTAGATACAATAATAAATAAATCGTATAGTACATCAATAAAATTGAGCAATGACGAGAAATATATAATCACATCATCGGAAATATTTGACTGGATGGATTATAGGTATGAACTAAATGTGATAGATATAGCCAAAAAGGAAATGATAGAAACCCTTGATTGGGATGTAGATAATATAATAAAATTAAATCATGCAAATAATCTGATATTGAATTATACATATTATAGTGATTATTTCCATTTCAGTTTAGATTCAATGAGAGCAATAAGTTTTTATACGACAGGGCAACAAAGAGCAGCAGAATCCAACAAAACAGGCTGCCTATGGATGTCGATATCAAACGATGATAGGTATGTAGCTTCCACAGCGGGTGATTTGACACTTGCCATATATGATTTAGTAGATCAAAAAGTGGTATTTAAAGAAAAACTCTTTACAAACTATTTAGCTTCTAAAGCAATGTTCTTCGATAATACAGATTATATATTACTAGGTGGGGGCCCAGGTTTACGAATTTATAATTGGAAAACTAAACAAGTAGTTTATACTGATATCGTAGCAGGAAGTCTCTATTTATCAATTAGCTCTAATAAAATAATTTTTAATTCAGGTATGAATTTAAAATGTATAAGTTATGATTCTACAACATTAGGAATAAATGAAAAAATAAATGAAGTATCCATAAAATCAATGTCACCATTTCGTGACTTATTGCAAATAGAACTAAATACAAATAAGGAAAAAAATATATTATTGATAACAGATGGATTAGGTAAAATAGTATATAGTAAGGAACAGCAAGGCCCAAATAATCAAAGCATAGAAATCAACAGCGGTGCATGGACCCCAGGAATATATATAATATCACTTATAAACGATGCAGGTACAAAATCACTAAAAGTGATAAAGGAATAAAAAAGATGATGTTTTATTATGATATTTATGAATAAAATAATAAAACAACATTAAATTAAAACCACTACCCCTTCAAGCTGCGATTGACAGTCAAATAGTTGAGTGAAAACGTCTTATTACCCTCGAGTGCTGCCTGACATAGTCGGGCGGGGTGGATGGATTTCACTTTCTGGTATTTAAAGAGTCCACGCCGTCTGCCTTCGGCAGACACCCCTCAATGAGGGGAATTAGCTTCTGCTGCCATTATTCACGGTTTTTCACACTGTTTCTTTGCTGTTTTTTTTGAAATTTATAAAAAAAATCCTTTTATTAGCTTAATTGCTTATAAAAGGATTGTATAATTATATTTTTGTCTGTTTAATTATTAATTAAGGATTTCTAAAATTTATGCTCTACTCCTTTACAAACTTATATGTTCGTGTTTGTTTGCTGTTTTTAAGGAGCAGAAAATAAGTGCCGGGAGATAGCCTGCTTGTGTTGACTTCAACTTTCTCAAGTCCGGATTTTTGCCCCATGTTTATTTCTTCAATCTTCTTGCCACTTAAATCAAGTATTTCTGCTGAATAATTATCTGGCTCAAGTTCAATATCAATATTCATAAAGTCTCTTGATGGCATTGGATAGGAGTTTTCTCTGCCTTGTATTATTGGCGGGATGCCTGTTGCTATACATGGAATTGAGGCAGCTATTCTCCCGCTTTTTCCTGTACTTGTTTTAGGATTTCCATATATATATCTATTTCCTAATGTAACAGGCCATAGTAAATAATCTGAAAAATCCTTACATATTACTGTTGTTCCAGGTATATTGTACCAAGATGTACCAGCAAAAAGATACTCGCCATCTTTTGAAAATTGAAGACTCAACGTCGGATAATTCATTTCTTGAACAAGACTGTCTGTAATAAAATCTCTTATTTCATATTTATGATGGGTACTTGGCTCCCAACTCAAATCATAACCGTAATAGCCACAACCATTTCTATGATAAAATTTTGTATATGGCATATCTCTCTTTACTATTAGCGTGCTATCTTCGAGATCAATTATTACCCAGGCTGAAAATATTAATGGTTTTACAGGATTAGGTCCATATTCACATTTAAATGAGAATATGTATTCTCTTCCATTTTTTCTAAATATTCCTTTATTTTCAACATAACTTAATACATCAGGAGGCCTTACTGTATCAGGAATACCAAACCTCATTAGTCTGGTATACGTACTAGCATCGTAAAATGATTTATTATTTACGGCTATTATTGTTCCATCATCAGAATAAACTGCTGTTCCTAAATTTGCATGTATTGTATCAATAACTTCAAGATTGTTGTTTAAATCTACTACTAACGCAGGTGTTTCTGATGAACCAATAATCATTAAGTTTGAATCTGGTGAAAATGTTACTGATGTAACACTATTGTATTTTTTGTTAACACAATTTGAATCAAAAAATGTCTTAATCCATTCACCTGTTTGAGCATTAAATACTTTTGCTGGGTTACCGTAATCAGAGTGCGCATTTTGAGGATCTAAGGTATCACTATCCCAGCTAGGATCGGGCACCCACCAACCATCTTTACCCCAAGCGACTACAAATCTTTCATCAGGCGAAACTGTAATATTCTCCGTAGAGCAGTGTCTGTTTGATACCCATACTGTGTCGTTCTGAGAATAAACACTCAGGTAAGAAAACATAAATAAAAGAATCAAAACCAATCGTTTCATAATGAAACTCCTTTCAAATAATAATTAAACCTATATTTGAAATCACATTCAAATATACAGACAAATATATATTGTAATAAGTTACATAAGAATTAAAGTTGATAAAAGTGGTATTTGATAATCATTTGAACCTCCGAATAAGGAAATATTATAAAGTTTTAATTAATTCATAATGAATCACATCCAACAATCAAAGAAGTATTCCCAAGAATCATTTCATTAATAATTAGCAGTATTTTTTTTAGCTCACTAACAATCTTGAAATAATGCTATTGATAAATTACAAAAATATTTTTTTGTAAAATCCAATTTTTTTTCTATTTTTCAATATTACATGCAATAATTAATTATGTTTTAATATTTATTTAATTTATATTTTCTCATTGAAATTTAACAAATATCAGGCTGGTACTAGTTAGCATCCCACAGATATCATCGTTTTTTATTACAAATTGCGGAATAGTCTTAAAAGTCAATTCGAGTCGAAAAAAAATTGGCTTTCATAAATCCTCAATAAAGAGTTTTTGATGAAAGCCAATATTATTTATATCTTATTTTTAGAGCTTGGATTAATTTTGAGACAAGCTCTTTCAATTTATATAATTACAAGATTAATTTTTATGAATATCTCTATGCATAATTCTTCTAGATTCTTGAAGTTTTTCATCATCCGGAAGCGACATTAATCTAGCATTCAAGTCTTTATCATTTTCATTTTTCAATACATTAGCCACATGCGAAATAACCTGTGGAGGGAATACATCGTTGCGTTCGAATAATGCTCTGTGTTGCAACAATTTTTCAGCTGATTCAACGCAGCTTGTCGCAATTTCTGCTAGATTATTTTGAGCATTATGTTCGTGAATATTAACAGTAACATGGCATTTTTCTGTAATATCCAAAGCTTCTGATTTATTTGTAAGTCCCCATTCTGCAGCCATAGCAATACCAGACAACAACAAGTGAGTATTGCCACTACCATCAGGAGTACGAATTTCGACAGTCTGGCGTTTTGGATCTTCAGCCAAAGGAATAGTACCTGATTCATTGACTACCGAAGCCAGGTTTCTCAAATTATTCCAGCCAAGAGGCACACGAATAAGAGCACTACGATTCATTTCACTCCAGCAAACGAGTGTAGGAGCTTCTTGATGAGGCACTAATCTCAAGTATGATGCAGAAACCATATTGCCGAAAGCAGTAAGGCTAGGTGCGTAGTGACACAAACCACCGATAAGCATTCTTGCTTCTTCAGATAGAGCGCCTTTTTCGTCAGTCATAATATTTTTGCCATCGCGCATAAATTGAAGATGGAAGTGCATACCATTGCCGGCATGACCAATTTCTAGTTTAGGCACAAATGTAGCTGTATAGCCATGACGATAAGCTACATTACGTATAATCCAACGAGCTAATACTACATGGTCTGCCATATCTTCGATAGGTGCAGGCAAGAATTCAATTTCTACTTGTTCAGCTTTTTTACCATTCAATTCACGAAAATCGCTGCATACTTTTTCCAAACAGCCAACTTCGTGGTGGGCATATTTAACACTGCCAGACAATTGAGTGATATAGCGAACCATTTCATTCAATACTTCAGCAGTCTTAACAAATGGTGCCGAAGCGTGATAAGCTCTTTGTTTTGGCATAGGGAACAAAGGATTATCGTCGTTGCTCAACAAATAGAATTCCAATTCGCCCAAAGCCCATAGTTCGAGTCCACTAGCTTTCTTGATATTAGAAGCAGCGTTATGAAGAATATTATCTGGAGCAAACCAAGCGCGGTTTCCGTCTTTATCCAAAAATCTGCAAATCAAGTCTAAGCTGCCGTTATCGAATGGATTCAAAAATGCAGTTTTATAGACTGGAACAACATATAAGTCTGAGCTACCGGCATCTACAATGCCTTTGAATAGTGAAGAACCATCAACTCTTTCGCCTTCTGTAAGGATAATTTCTGCTTGATTTCTATTTGCAATAGGAATACGCAATTCTTTAATTTTACCATCAATACCGGTATAA
>JAUQWR010000047.1 GCA_030835065.1 Candidatus Kapaibacterium sp. | reverse complement strand
ACTCTTGCTTTGAGCTATAGTGGGCGCTGGGATATTGTTCGTGCTGTTCAGATGATTGCTCTCGACGTCAGAAGAGGCAAAGTTTCGCCCGAAGATATTAGCGAAGACTTGTTTGGTTCTTATTTGCAAACTCATAATATTCCCAATCCGGATTTATTGGTTAGGACTAGTGGAGAAATGCGCTTAAGCAATTTCTTGCTTTGGGAAATGGCTTATGGCGAGATGTATATTACAAATAAATACTGGCCCGAATTCCGTAGAGATGATCTCTATGAAGCAATTTATAATTTCAATACACGTGAAAGAAGATTTGGCAAAACTTCTTCTCAAATTGCTACGGAAAAGGATTCTAATCAAAGTGATTCATATATTCAGAGAGTGATGAATGTTTTCAAAAAATAGTTTTATTATTGCAGCTTTTCTTTTAGTTATTTCCTTTGGTGCTTTGTTTGCTCAGAGAACTATGGGCGATGATCAACCGACTTATACTATTGCCGGTTTGTCTGTCGAAGGTAATCAATTCAGCGACGTCGAAACAATTATCGCTATCTCAGGTCTGAGAGTAGGCGATAAGATTATTCCACCTGCTGATGATAAACTTCAAGTAGCTATCAAAAATTTATGGAAAAGAAAGCAATTCTCTGATGTTGATATTATTGCTGATAAAGTTAGTGGTAATAATGTGTTCCTTAAGATTAGAGTCAAAGAATTCCCAAGAATGTATAAATTTTTGATTGAAGGTAATGACCAGGTAAAAGAAAAAGATATTGCATTAGCTTCTGAAAAAATTAGAGGTGATATACTTTCTAACTATGATTTATACCTTATCAAGTCGAAAGTTAAAAAATTATATAATAAAGAAGGTTTGGCTTTTGCCAAAATTGATGTAAAATCTGTTCCTGCCGATACCGGTAATTTTATGAATGTGATTGTTACTATCAACGAAGGTGTCGAGTATCATGTGAAACAAATTGTTTTCCGTGGAAATGACAAGCTTTCGAATAGTGATTTGGCAGGTTCTTTCGACAAAACTCATACTAAATCTTGGTGGGAGTTTTGGAGATCTTCTAAGTTTGTACAAGAAGAATACGAAAAAGACAAAGAATTACTAAAAAAATATATGAAAAAAGAAGGTTTCATGGAATCTGCTATTTTGAAAGATTCATTAGAGTACAATGAGGAAACCGAGTCTGTTGTTATTTATCTCGACGTTTTCGAGGGTAATAAGTATTACCTTAGAAATATTGATTTTAATGGAAATACAGTTTATAGTGATGAATTGCTTAAAGAAAGATTGGATTTTAAAAAAGGAGATGTCTATGATTATGAAAAATTTATGGCAAATCTCCAAAGAAATGAAGAATCTTCCGATGCATTGTCGTTATATATGGATAATGGATTCCTTCAAGCAAGAATGGAACCAAAAGAAAAGAAAATTTCAAACGATACTGTAGATATTGATATTGCAGTATTCGAAAATGATAGATATAGAGTTGGTAACGTTATTCTTGTAGGTAATAAGAAAACTAAAGATAAAGTAATTCGCAGAGAATTATATACTATGCCGGGCGATTATTTCGATAAATCTGCAATTATTAGATCTGTAAGAGCTTTGGGCGTGTTGAATTATTTCAATCCTGAAGCACTAAAACCAGATGTTCAGCCATCAAATGTTGATAATACTACTGTCGATATTATCTATCAAGTTGAAGAACGCTCTACTGATACATTTAATGCTTCTATGGGGTTTGCCGGTACTTATGGCTTGACTCTGTCGCTCGGTATTACTTTAAATAACTTTTCCTTGTTGGAACCTTTGATGGGTGGTGCAGGGCAGGTATTCAATTTTAATTGGGAAAGAGGATACGATGCTAAGCTTCAGA
>JAUQWR010000500.1 GCA_030835065.1 Candidatus Kapaibacterium sp. | reverse complement strand
AAAATCTTGATATAAATGCAAAGCTGGTAATCGAACCAGGCGTTGAAATTAGAATTGGGAAAAATCTTAATATAAATATTAACAACCAATTAATAGCCGGTGGCACTCAAGATAATAAAATTTTATTTACTGCCAATAACTCCAATCCCGGCAAAGGATTTTGGGGAAAAGTTACTATTAATGATTCCAAATTCCAGTCTTTGCTCAATTATTGTATATTCGAATATGGTGGCAATGAATATTCTGCCCCTCTTGTTATAAATTCAAAAATATTTCCTCAACTTACTAATCTTAAGGTTTATAACAATAAGTATAACGGTGTACTAATTAGCGACAACGTGTTTAAATATGGAGGAAGGCTAACTTATTCATCTGTTCCTTACCTTATAAATCGTGATGTGTCAATTAATAGGTTAGCTGTAATAAATATTGATCCTGGAGTTATAATTAAGCTTTTTGGATCAGTACTAATTTATGTGAATGGTGATATTATTGCAAATGGTAGTTTCGATAAACCTATCGTTTTCACTTCTATAAATGACGACAAAGTTGATAATATTGACTCGGATGCTTTCGGACCTACTTCCGGTAATCCGGGCGACTGGGGTGGATTTATTATTGAGAATACTGCAGATCCATATAAAACTATCTTTAGAAATTGTGTGTTTAGTTTTGCAGGTGGATCTATTGCTAATAGAAATGCAGTCGTTCAAAACAATGGAGCAGAATATAAAGTTGAATTTTCTAGATTTGAAGGTAATTTCTCCACTTTGTTCAGTTTGCAAAAAGATAAAAATCCTGACTTTGGTGGTGGTATTCTAAATTCAGACGGAAATAATACTTTTATTGCTAATAGAAATACACCATTGTTTCAATTATCAAACTCAACTGATTTGTTTTTGGAAAACAATTGCTGGGATATCGCAGACTCTGCAAAAATTATCGAAAAAATCAATAATTTTAAATCGGCAAATTTATTTATTATGCCATTTAGAAATGATTGTTCGCCTTATGTACCTGAACCTACATTGCTCGAATATCCTCCAAATGATGAAAGAGGATTGGATATTAATATCAAACTTTCTTGGTTCAGAAATTTAAGAGCCGAAAATTATACTGTCCAAATTGCTAAAAATAATTCTTTTGCTCCTATTTTGAATGAATATAATAAATTATTTGATACAATCTGTAAATTGCCCAAACTTGATTTTAATACCAGATATTATTGGAGAGTGAAAGCCAAGAATTGGGTTGGCGATGGAGATTGGTCTGAAACTTACTCATTTAAAACTCATGATACAGCCAATCCTTATGTACCTCAGATTGTTAGCCCTAAAAGTATTGAACTTACTATCTGTGATGCTTTTTTGACTTGGTCAATTGTAGATAATGCCGAAAAATATGCTATACAAATTGCCGAAGATCAATCTTTTAAAAAATTAGTTTTCGAAGATACTTTGAAATCTAATAAAATGTTGCTCCCTGAATTAGATAATAGAAAAAAATATTATTGGCACGTCAAAGCTTATAACGTTCATGGATGGAGCGATTGGTCTGTTTTTGATTGGTTTATTACACGTAAAAGTTTCGAATTCAAAGAAATTCCTCTTGATGGAATAAGTGCTTCTAATATTAAAACCATTGATTATAATTCGGATGCTAAACCTGATTTGATTTTCATTGGAAAAAAATCAAACCAAACAAAATTGTATGTTGCTGAAAACAAAGGCAATAAACAATTTGAAATAAAACCATTGTATGATCAGCAAATTATTGATTATTCTATTTGTGATATAAATAATGACAATACTATTGATATTGCTATCCATTATAAAATTTCTTCAAATAACTATATTGATGTATATTCATTCAAAAATTCTAAGTTTTCCGTTGTAAAATCAAAATTGATTGATACTCTGTTTCAGCTTGATAATTTTACAATAAGAGATATAAATAATGATGGTCTTAATGATATAATATTAATTGGTAAGCTTAATAATAAGTCAATACTTCAAGTGCGAAGCTCTACTAAGTACGAATTTGGCAAAAACTTGCTTTTTTCTGGCGATATGCAAGGTAAGATGATTATCGATGATATTGATAACGACGGACTTTTTGATATACTTGTCTATTCTCAAGGCTCAAATAACCTGAATATTATTCATAACAAGACGGAACAATTTAGTTTAGAAACTCTCAAATTGAATTATAATTTGAGTGGATTTGTTGTTAATGACGTCAATATGGATTATTATCCTGAAATTATCAGCTTCGATGCAAAAGCTTTGAGCATTTATTATAACAATAAAGGAAAGTATGAATTTTTAACTAATATAAATCTTCCATTTGATGTAAAGAACTTAGATATTTTTGATACTGATTTAAATGGAATTGACAACATATTGTTATCTCAAGCAAATAGCAATGGATCGTTTACAGAAATTTTTGATTATGATATGCTTTTAGGAAAGGCAAATCAAGATACAATTCAATATGACTTATGCGCTAAAGGCGATTTCGATTCAAATTATAAAATAGATCTTATAGTGAAAGATTCTAAATCAGATAAATTATTTATCTATAGCAATTTATCGTGCAGAAATGTACAAACGCCTACTTTACCAGAATTTAAGAGATTTAGTTTTTCCGGATCAGATGTAGTTTTAGAATGGGATAAAGATTTAAACAATGTTAATAAGACAAAAGAAATAAGATATAATATAAGAATAAGAAACTCAAAATCGCAAGATCTTTTGATTAGTCCTATGGCAGATTATACAAGTGGAATCCAGCGAACACCATTTATCTGGAATGCCGGCAGATCTAATTTTATGATTCTTAAAAACATACCTCAAGGTGAATATAAATGGGCTATTCAAGCTGTAGATAATGCAGGAATTGCTTCAGGATTTTCTAAAGAAGAAACATTTTATACCAATAAAGAAATTAAAAATCCACCTTCAACTTGGATTAACCCTAAACCATTAGGAGAAAATACTCTGATTCATTTATTAGCTACAGACAAGCCTTTAAATAGTAATTTTGGTATGCGTAGTGGCGATGGTGTAGCTGTTTTCTATATGAAAGATTCTAATTTGGTTTGTGGTGGTTATGGAATTTGGAATTTTGGATTGACTATGTCTATGACTGCTTGGGGAGACAGCCCACTTACACCAAATTCTAAAGATGGTTTTGATAATAAAGAAAAATTTGTATTTAGAATTTGGGATCATATTCAAGATAAAGAGATCCCGGTTGCTGTCAAATATGTTGCCGGTTCAAAATGCTACGAAACAGATAGTATTACATATATTTCTGGTTTTGATTTGTTACATACCAAACTTATTCCTGTATCAAAAAATAAATGCAATTGGCTTAGTTCTTCTGTTTCACCTTATTTTTCATTATTATCTTCCTTTATTCCAAAATCAAATCAAATTATTATAAATTCAAAGAATGAATCTTATGAACCTAATTCAAATAATAGTTTGAACATTTGGAAAGACGAAGATTCATACCAATACTATTCTAAGTCAGATGATACTCTGAAAATTGAAGGTACGAAACTTAATCCAGCAGATTATAAATTTCAATTCAAAAAAAATCAATGGAATTGGCTTCCCTTTATTCATGATTCAATTCTAAAAGTAGCTGAAGTATTTAAATATAATAAATCATCAATAAAATTTATAAAAGATGATGAAGGCAACTTGTATTCTTATGATAAACAAATTGATATGATTGCACTTTTGCAATCATCAAGAGCTTATAAGGTGTTTTCAGATTCTACTCTTGATATTGTGTTGCCAAATTACAATCAAAATATTTTAAATATAAAGAAAGATGAATATAAGCCATTTAATTTTGTAGTTGATGCCTTTGGAACCGGTTTGTATTCAAATCTTATTTATATTGATAATACATTATCCGATGGCGACGAAATTGCTGTAATTGATAAAAACAAAAAAATTGTAGGTGCCGGCAAAATAATTGATGGAAAAACCTGCTTTGCTTTGTGGATCAAAAATCCATTATTACCAAGTTCTAATGGTGCATCTATTGGTGATACTTTGAGTTTAGTATTATACAACAAACAGAATGGCAAAACAAATAATATAGAATTAAAAAAATTAAAGGAACTAACCTCTAATACTTCCATGGTAACCATTAGATTAGATAATGATAAAATTTACTGCATAAATTCGGCTGATGGAGATATTACAAGTGTTAATGAAGAATTTGACCATTCTATAGTTAAAGTTTCACCTAATCCATTTAATGACAGAATATTTGTAGAAACTGATATTGACAATCAAATACTTGAACTTGAAATATTTGATTTATCGGGAAAAGAAGTTTATC
>JAUQWR010000499.1 GCA_030835065.1 Candidatus Kapaibacterium sp. | reverse complement strand
TGTAGAATCTAATGACCCAACTACTCCAAATACAATGATTACACTTAAAGCTGATGTATTTAAACTCGTTTCTGTGTTCCCTACATTTCTTTCTTTTAATAACATGTATTTAAATAAACCAACTGAAGCCAAAACTATTATTACTAATAATGGTAAAAACCCAATTAAAGTAACTGAGGTGGTTGTTAGCCCTAATAATATGAAAATTTCTGTTAAGCCTGGTGATGTAATTCCTCCTAACGGTAATTCATTGGAAGTAATGGCTGTGGCTACTCCAAATAATATTGGTTCTTTCAGAGCTAATATTGTAATTAAAACTGACAGTCCTGAAATGCCACAAATAGATGTTGGTGGTTGGGGTAATGTTATTGAAGAAATCAATAATACTAATGAACCAATCAAACATTAATTGAAAAATGCCTGACTCTATGAAAAACACCCCAAAAGCAGTTAATACTCTTGGGGTGTTTTTTTATAAATTAACTTCAAATCGAATATCCACATCAAATCTTGCTTTTAAATATGGAAAGAATATTTCATCTTGGGATTGGCCTCTAACTTTGCTATACTGTGTTTCAATGTAAAAATAAGGTTTATTTTTTAAGAATTCGCTTATTGTAGTAGCTACATCATCAGGAATTTGAATTATATGATTAGGATTACGATAGAAATCAGCCACATTCACGCTATCGTAAGTTCCTAAAACAAATTCTTCTACATCAGGATCGATCATAAAATCGGCTGAATCCGTCGAAAATGGATTGCCAAATTTGGGTTTTGCAAATTTTAGTACATATCTGACATAATCAAACACAACATTGTGGATTTGAGGATTATATGGTGTGCCATCTGGCATAACTAAAGAATCGACCCAAAAATTCAATTGAAAAACTTTAGCTTTGCTTATTTTATCTTTGTTGTCGTTATATTCTTTGTATTTATAAAGATTTGCAAAGTCTTTCGAAGTGCGTGGTACTGCCCTCAAAATATAAGTAGCTTCAAAATTTACGGGGAATTGAAAAGTAAAAGTACTAAAACTATCTATAGTTTCAGAATAGCACCCTGTTAAAATTATAGAAATTAATATGAATATATACTTTTTCATTACTTTTGCTCTCCTTTGTTTACTGGAATTTTTACTTCCACAATTACAGTACGACTATAAAATCTACCTTCAGGTAGATTATTGTTGTAAAGCTGGATTTCTTCACCAACACCATAAGCGTTAGCAGGTGATTTAAGTGCCTTTGCAGTAGAAGATGCGCGTCTGGTAGATAATGTTTTATTATACTTGTCATCGCCCATTCTATCAGTAAAGCCTTTTACATTAATTATTGCTCCAGACGGAGTTTCTTGTTTGATTAAATTTATAATTCTTTGATTGTCGTTAGATAAAGCTGCTTTATCAAAATCAAATAATATCAGATCATAAATATTTCTGATTGTATCTTTAGATTTAGAATCATCATTCTTGTATGTTATTACTTCTACAGGCAATTTTTTGAGGTTTGTTGAATAAGTTTCATCAGAATTATCAGTAACTGATAAATTAGAAGCAAACTCAGATTTTAATAAAGATTTTGCAATTAAATCGGAATTAATATCCCAATCATAATAACTTAAAATATTAGATTTGCCATTAATATTATAAATCAATTCAGATTCTGATATAGAATTAATTTTCCAAGAATTGATTCCTTCGCTTGCAGTAACTTCCGGTTTAAACCTGATTCTTGGAGGATTGACAATACGCATCGTGTCTTGAAGTATCGAAGGAGCAGTAACTTCCCAAGTGTCTGATGCAAATTCTACTCTACGATTTTCTTCAACACCATCTAAAACTTTCGAACTAGAGGCTTTTTGGGGCAAATTTCGAGCATCTACAGATAATCTATCTGGTTCGATATTCCATATATTCACTAAATAATCGTGTATTGTCTGAGCACGATTTAGAGATAGTTTTTTATTATTTCTTTCATCGGCAATACCACTATTAGTTCCAGTAATTTTAAGCTTTGCCTTAGGATAAGCTTTCATTCTCGATCCAATAATATTCAGTACATTGTAGTAATTATCGAGAGCATTGCCTGCTGCAATCTGAGGCTTTTCATAGTTATCAGCATCATCTTTAGTTAATTTGATATAACGCTTAGGTATTTCATAAGAATTATGATCAAAAAATACAATAGGTAATAGAGGCGACATCCTTCTAGAAATTCTTTCTTCAACTTTAATTTTTAATAATTCTTCTTCTTTTCCATTTTCAATACTATAAGTATTAAGTTCAGCTTTAAGAGTTTTTGCAGTAGATTTAGGCTCTTCAATAATAAGTGCAATGATAGGATATTCGACAGGATTTTCTGGTATTTCAGGTTTGATGATTTCCGCAATTTGTGGCTCAGGAATAACTATAGGTTCCGGTTCGGGAATAATTGGTTCTGACTGAGGAATGTAATCAAGGAACCAAATACTCATACCAGCACCCAAAATTGGTTGAGCAGCATAATAAGCAAAGGAATTAAGTTCAATAACCCCATATTTATAAGACAATCCACCACCAAATCTGAACTTATTATAATTATCGATGGATATATCAAGAGGTTTGCCATCTCTAATTTCAGGATAAGGATTATTAATAATATCTTTATCTATATTAATTTCTCTTACAGCATAGAAATTGCCGGACATATCTTCAAATTGTAATCCTAAGTAAGCAGTAAAACCGGTTTCCCAAGTCTTACTGAAATGAGCACCCACAGAATAAGAGTTCAACTCAATACCAGGATTTCTTTCAAATTTATGATAAGCTAGGTTGAGAGCTAATGAATAAGTAGAATCGCTAAAAAAATCGAAAAGTTTATCAATATTTTGATTTACTGCTAATGAATAATGAATAAAATCAACTTTTTGCATTGGGAACTGAATATATCTAAACTTAATTTGAGTACGAGTAGGAATACCAATAAATAGCTGAATTTGAGGAATACCCGACATAAATTCAATATCATTGCCTTCAACAAAAGCAACGCTTTTATAAAATGAATCAGGAGGAAAAGCATTTTGAGGAGCTGCAAAAATTGGATAAGACATGCCTCCATAGATAGTTGGCTGCCTGCTAGTCCCTTTTAAATTATTAATTATGCCACGATTTGCCAATTGAGCATTCTTGACAACAGAAATATCGCCATATTTATCAGGAAGAACAGCATCATAACTGCGATGAGATCTTGGT
>JAUQWR010000498.1 GCA_030835065.1 Candidatus Kapaibacterium sp. | reverse complement strand
GCCTCACCCAACAAATCCCGGCAAGCAATTATTACTTGCTGTTAGTTTTTCCCCAAGGTAATTTTAAAAGAACTGCGACATTTTTTTGGTTTATCGCCTCAACCTCTTTTTTCAAGGTACATCGCTCTATTTGTTTCGTTTTGTCATTCGCCTTATCATTACGGTACAAAAATAATACATATTTCAATGCAAGTAAATACCAAGAATAACGGATTTTTGAGATTACGCAATTATACGTAGAGGCATCAGTAATTATACTTATAAAATTGCAGATTTTTGGTATGCCATTTATTAACTCAAAATTAATCCTTTCATTTATTCCCGCTTCTACACTGTTTATTTCATACTTTTCCACATATTTTCAAATTTGAAAGATTGACCTTGCGAAAATGAAAGATTTAACAAATTATTCAATTTCTTCATAAATTCTTGATTTTTAATGTCGTTAAATGTCGCCTGTATCCATTTTTTTCTTTAAAATTTATTTTTATTCTTGATAATGGCTTCTGCTCTATGTTTTGTATATCAATTATTTTCCTTGTCAAATATTTTTTTTGATATTTGATTTTTTTTTGCAAAATTTACCTTTGATTATTAATTAAATATTTCCCGATAGAGGCTTTTATGAAATACTATTATTCTTTTTGCATATTGATTTGCTGCTTTTTTGGCTTTAATACTGCTTTTGCAGATATTTGGCGCAAAGTTGATAATCTGCCTAATGCTAAAGCCGAATGCCTGATTGTTGCTAACAACACTGTTTATTGCATTATATATGGCAAAGGAATATACTCCAGCAGCGATTCTATGAAAACCTGGAAAAATCTTACTTATAATCTTAAAAGCAAATATCCTCATAAAATTATTTGCGATGATAAAGGTAATATTTTTATCGCTTATAATGGTAATGGCGTTTTTAAACTAGATAATAATGCTGAATCTTGGACTGAAGCCAACTCTGGAATATCCAATAAAAGATTGCTTGACCTTCGCTTTGGAAATAATTATGACCTTTTAGCCTGTGGATGGTTCGAAGGCAATGTTTACATAAGCAAAGATAAAGCAGCTAATTGGTCTTCTATTGGGCTTGCAGAAAAAGATGTCATTTCTGTTATTCAATCCAAATCTGGTACTATTTATGCTGCTGCCCAAAATACAGGCGTATTCAAAACCACTGATAATGGAAAAAATTGGTCTGAAATGGGACTTCGCCAAATTGATTATTTCTCTTTTGCCGAAGGCTTCGGATCTTTGTATATTGCAACTAGCGGTGGTATCTATAAGCTTGGCTCTGACTCTTGGGATATTATTAGCAATAACATGCCTCCCGATCTTAATATTAAAAGCTTCTCTTCTCTCAAAATATTTGGTACTGGCAAAATTTTGGCTGGTGCTAATTATAATAATGGTGTTTTTCGTAGCCTCGACAATGGCAACTCTTGGTCAAAAATTGGAGCTTTAAATCTTACTGTTAATTCCATAGATCGTATTGGTTCACTCACTATTATTGCTACCGATAGCGGCATTTATTACACTGACTATAGCATAGAAAAGAAAAAAATAATTGTTGATTGCTTCCCTAAAGATACTATTACTCTCGATTGGAATAAAAGTGTCAAATATGATATTTCAGTATTAAACGAAGCTTTTAAATCTCTTGACGGTGCTAAGCTTGATATTATCA
>JAUQWR010000497.1 GCA_030835065.1 Candidatus Kapaibacterium sp. | reverse complement strand
AACTGGTTTCACTTATTTACCCCCAATATTTGCGATATAAGTCTATGACGATTATATACTTAACATATTTCAAACTGTGGATAATTTTATTTTGTGATTTCTCAAAAAAAAAGAGGTTGCCCTTTTGAGACAACCCCTTTTTTTTACTTAAATTGTCTAATATTTAGTGTTCCGAAATATTTAATCATAATCCAAATTAATCGTCTTATAAAAAAAATAATTTGAAATTCATGTTTTTCATGATACTTTTTCTTATTTTTGAAAAAAAAAAGGGTTTGTTTATGGGTAATAATATACGATCTTCAATTGAAATCATATCGAAATCAAAACTTAACTATATATTCAGGAAAAATTAAGTTTAGTTATTTAATTTGCAACTAAATCTTTATTAATAATATATTAGGTATAGCATGTTTAAACGTTTATTCAGTGCCATTATAGCGATGGTTCTAATCTCAGGGTTTGCCTATGCGCAGGGTGTTACAACTGCTTCGATAAGCGGTGTGGTATATGATTCTGAAGGCTTGCCCGTAGTATCTGCTAAAATCAAGGTTGTGCATGAACCAACCGGAACAGTTTCGGGTGCTATCAGCTCCAAAAAAGGAAAGTATAACATAGTCGGTCTTAGAGTTGGCGGACCATACATAGTGTCTGTTAATATGCCCGGTTATGATCCATACCAAACTATGATTCCAAATCTTGCATTGAACCAAAACTATAATTTGGATATCAATCTATCCCAAAAAGGATATAAGACTGATGAAATTCAAGTAGTAGGCAAGAAAAACGAAATTATAAGTTCCGAACGTACAGGTGCATCACAATTAGTGAACGAAGTAGATATAAAGAATCTTCCCACAATTGCACGTTCAATTCATGACTATTCGAGACTATCGCCACTTATCGTTTCATCTACTTCCGATGGTTCGAATGTAGGCGGCAGAAATAGTAAATATAATAATATTCAAGTGGATGGTGCCGGAATGAGTGATGCATTCGGTTTGTCTTCGGCTGGTACTCCAGGCGGTCAGGCAGGTGCTGAACCTCTTTCTTTGGATGTTATCCAAGAATTTCAAGTTGCTATTTCTCCTTTCGATGTGCGTCAAGGTGGTTTTACAGGCGGTTTGATTAATGCTATTACACGCTCCGGCTCTAACTATTACAAAGGTTCTGTCTATTTCTTTGGCAGAAATCAAGATATGGTTGGCAAAAGCCCAATTGAATCGAATGTTATTAATTATGGTATTGATGGCAAACCAAAAGATACCGTCAAAAAACGCTTAGCCTATCCTGACTATAAAGATTTTACTATTGGTGCCAGATTAGGTGGACCTATCGTTAATAATAAATTGTTTTTCTTTGCCAATGGTGAATATAAAAATAGAACTGAGCCTCAATTGATTGGTCTTCATGGCGAATCTGGCTCTAATGTGTTCGATGTTGAAAGAGATACACTTCAAAAAATTATTAATATTGCAAAGCAAAAATATAATTATAACCCGGGATCTTACGATGATTATACTCGCGAAGTAGGCGATATGAAATTATTCTTAAGATTAGATTATAACTACTCAGACCAAACAAGAATTACATTACGCCATAATTTTGTTAATGCCAATCAAGATAATGCTGTTTCGCGTTCGAGATCTTTCTTTGCTTTTGATGGTTTGGAATACATATTTAGTAGTATGCAAAACCAAACAGTATTGCAAGTAAATAGCGTATTGACAAATTCAATGGCTAATGAATTTAGATTGGCTTATACTGCAATTCGCGACGAGCGCGATTTCCAATCTTCACCATTCCCTTATGTTACTATCGAAGGATTGGGTGGCGATGCTCGTTCGACAGTCGGTTTTGGTGTTGAAAGATTTTCTCAAGCTAATGCTTTAAATCAAGATTTAGTTGAATTGACAAACAATTTGAATATTTTCGAAGGCGACCACGTAATCACATTTGGTACAAGCAACCAATTTATGCACTTCGATAATTTGTTTGTCCAAGATAAATTTGGCTTCTACAACTTCAAGAGTATTGCAGATTTCGAAGCAGGCAAAGCATCTCAATATGCTTACAGCTATTTGATGGATGGCGGCAAGCCAAGAGCTGATTTCTCATATATGCAGCTTAGTTTGTATGCTCAAGACGAATGGAATATTTTACCGGGATTGAAATTGACTGGTGGTATTCGCTACGATCAATTCTTGTTCTTAGATGACCCGACAAATAATCCGAAATTTGAAACTGCTTTTGCTGATAAAGGACTTAAGACAAGTGAAATGCCTTCTCCTTGGTCAATTTCTCCAAGAATTGGCTTCAACTATGATGTGTTTGGCAATAAGGAACTTCAGTTGAGAGGTGGTATCGGAACATTTACTGGTAAAACTCCTGGCGTTTGGTTGTCTAACCAATATGCTAATACAGGTATGGACTATGGTAGAGTTGATACCAGATCTAATGTTCCTACATTTAGTGCTGATCCTAACAAACAACCTACTCCAGGTATAGACACTACTTTGTCTGCTATTAAGACTAGCGAAGTGAATATGACAGATCCTGATTTCAAAATGCCATCAATTTTGAGATTAAATTTGGGTGCTGATTATCAGATTACTGATGGTTTGTTTGCTACTATTGAATTGATCTATGGCAAAACATTAAGCGATGTTTTATATCAAAATATTAATCTAAAGGATTCTTTGACAAATAATTCCAGAGTAATGGCTATTGATGGCAGACCAATGTATTTGAGAAACAATGTGGTTGGCAAAGATTTTACTCGTGTTATTTATTTGACAAATACAGACAAAGGCGACCAATTCTCCGCTACTTTCCAAGTGCAAAAACCTTATGGTCAAGGATTTTTGCCAAACTTAAGTGCTAACTTTGCTTATACTTATAGTATGGCTCGCGATGTCAATTCCGCTACTTCCAGCCGTGCTATCTCCAATTGGCAATACAATCACGTAAAAGATCCAAACGATCCTGATCTTACAACTTCATTGTTTGCAATTCCGCATAGAATTTTGGCAAACGTTTCATATACATTTGAGTATGCTGGCGGTTTCCAATCAATTCTTGGATTGTTTTACGAAGGAAGAAGCGGTTCGCCATTCTCAATGCTTTATTATACAAGCTCAAGCTTTAAGTTTGATGCTGCAAAAGTGGTTGATATTAATGTTAAAGATGCAAATAATGATGATATTTGGGGCAACGATCTTATATACGTTCCAAATTCTTTGCAGTTGAAAGATGGTGTGTGGCAAGATGATAAGTTTATCTTGACTAATGGTAATAGCAAATGGGGTTTGGCTCCTGGCGATTCAATAATGATTGCTGAAGCTTTCGAAAAACTCATCAATTCATTTGATGAATTGAAAGACCAAAGAGGCAAAGTTCATGAAAGATATTCTTTGACACAACCATGGCGCCACCAGCTAGATTTTAGATTTACACAAGTATTTCCTAGCTTTGCAGGCAATAAAGTTGAGCTTACTTTCGACGTTCTTAATGTGTTGAACTTAATCAATCCTGATTGGGGACACTCAAAATATGTGTCTAACAATGCTTATTCATTGCTACAATTCGAAGGTTACGACAAAGCTACTGGCAAAATCAGAGCAAGCTACAAACCAAATTACCGCGGTATCGAAAAAGATGATATTTTCGAAACCAGCGATTTCTGGTCTCGTTGGCAAATGCAGATTGGTGCTAGAATTAGTTTCTAATTTGCACTAAGTTTATATAAACAGAAAGCTGCCTCCAAAGGGCAGCTTTTTTGTTTGGTTTTGTAATTTTGTTATATGTTCTACATTGGTTTTACCGGAACAACAATCTCGAGTATAACTCTGCCTGGAGTATGCTCGCCCGGGCTGCTCAGATAATTTTCGTAACAAGGTCTGTCGTCCGGCTGAAATCCACTTTGTGGAAGCCATTCGCCATAAACGAAATTCCATGCATCTTGAAATTCATCCATAGCTATATCCATTTTGCAAACAGCATATTTACCTTTTGGCATTGTCATTTTGCCAAATGGAGGATTGACAACTGTATCAGATGGCACACTCAAACAAACATCAAGCCTGAGTTTGTCTTCGTCTGTGATATCAGGATTGTCGTAATAGACTGATATGAATTTAGTTTTACCAGGAATAATAAGCCCTCTCGGACCAGCCCAGCCACAAATCTCGCCCCACAATCTTTCAAACAAGCCACTATTGCCTTTGTATGGTCCAATATGGCGAACATAAGCTAAATCGAAAGCATCCAGCTCTTTTACTTCTACTTTTAAATCTTCTTTGTTTAGCATTTTGCAATTCCATTCAATAATTGAACAATTATTTACATCGCAAAAATAAGAAGTGCTAGCGGAGATCATTTTGCCGAACTTGCTTTCATATTTGCTTGAATTGCTTTTCATTTTGCTTAAATTGCTATCCTCGGCGCAAGCATTTGCACGCCAGTCACTTGCACTCATTTCGAAATAATCTTTGAATGCTCTTGCAAATACAGCCGGCGAAGAAAATCCGCAGTCATACGCTATATCAGTTACCGGAGTGTCTGTGTTTTGAAGAAGTTTGGTTGCAGCTTTTTCGAGTCTGATTCTTTGTATAAACTCAAACAATGTCTCTTTCATCACAGAATAAAATATTCTATGAAAATGAAATTTCGAAAAGTTTGCAACACTTGCAATTTTATCCA
>JAUQWR010000496.1 GCA_030835065.1 Candidatus Kapaibacterium sp. | reverse complement strand
TATAAATGCATCATATCCACCAATATATGAACTTGTTCCCGACCCACCAACAATAGGATAAGATGAGGATTTAGTATGCCCTGCAAGAACTAAATTGCCACTTACAGGATTTTTGCTAAGTGATGTTATAATATCATCGGCAGAGCCACCAATATATGTCGAATAAGTCAATATTTTTCCGTCTTTAGATACTTTACCCAAAAATCCATCAATTCCGCCTGAGTGAGTAATTTTATAAGCTCCAGTAACAATCGGGAATTGTCCGGAATTTTGGCTTGGAGTAGTTGTTGATTTTGTAGATGTAGTCGTTCCGGCAAAATAGCAAGTACCATCTTGCAAAGCCATCATAGCAGTAATTTCTTCATTCTCAGAGCCACCATAGAACGAATAGTATTCTCTTTCTCCACCACTTGTTCTAAACTTTACAATTTGAGCATCATAATTTCCATTTGCAGATCTGTCAAATACAGTCATCGATCCCCAAAAATTAGTATATGCACCATTTGTTTTATTACCAACATAAACAGCATTTGCCGATTCAAAAACAGATATAGCGGTACCTCTATCATAGCTACCAGGCTCGCCAAAATAAGTAGAAAAGACTAAAGCTGTTCCACTCTTAGAAAACTTAGTAAGAATCAAGTCTTCTAAACCCTGATATTTCATCAGATCGCCACTTAGCACTGGATAGTCGCTCGAAAAAGTACCACCAGTAACATAAGCCAAACCATCCGGAGTTACGTCCATTGCATAAATGATATCATCTTTTTTGCCTCCAATATAGCTGGCATATACTAGTGTTTTGCCGTCTGGAGCTAATTTTGCCAAGAATCCATCTTTCATTCCAACATAAGATGTATTATAGGCATCTTTTGCAGGAAAATCTTTTGAATCAGTATATCCGGCAACATAAATATTATTCTCCTGGTCTATAGCCATACAATTTGCAACATCATCGCTAATACCACCAAGAAATGTAGAAAAAACTAATTTTCTTTCATTATCTATAATTTTAAATTTTGATACAAATACATCTTTTGCACTAAAATAAGTTGTATCATAAACTCCTGATGTATACATAAAATCTGGACTAGTTGTCCATCCTGCTACTACCAAATCTCCAGCAGCATCCAACTTAACAGATTTCACTTCGTCTTCTGCTTCTCCACCTAAATATGTAGCATATATGGTAGGATCAATAACCAATTTCTCGTTTTTGTTGTATTCACCTAATCTGAAAGTCAATACATTGCCATCTACCAAAGGTTTGCATTCAATATTTTGTAATTTGCCGTCTATGAATTGGTAAGCCAATATATTGCCAATCTCAATTTTTTTATCTTTAACTGGAATGAAAATTTTGTTGTTTTCAGTTTTTAATCCATTGGCTCCTTCAATTGATAGAGCAATGTTGTTAGGATTGGCTCCTGGATTGACTATAAAATCAAATCTCGGAGCATCTTCTGAATTTAATAAATGTAAATCAATATTTTCGAAAGTATTTTTTAGTGTTATACTATTGTATTTTTTAGCACCAATAATCCATTTGTCTTTGTTTTGTCCGTAGAAATAATTATATGTTTCTTCGCTAGCTGAAAACTTGCTTATGTCTTGAGTATTAATTTTAAACTTCATTTTCAGTACATTTCCGGTTCTATTTACTTTATCGCCTTGTTTATTCAATGAATAAACATCATAGTATATACCGTCTTTATCGACAGATACTTTAATTCCTGGGAAATCAGCTCTAAATAATACTTTACTATCCCATTGCCCCTTATTTTCCAAATAATTTGAATATGCTCCGTATGGAAGCAAAAACATAGAAACAATCAGCATTCCCCAAAAATATCTTGTAGCTCTACCTATCATAAGTTCTCCTTAATTCTTTTATTAATTTATCTTTTTTAAAATAAACAATTTAACTTAAATTTCAAATAGTAATAAATGTGACAAAATGGTAAATTCACTTAGAATTGACTTACCATTGCCCGTTTTATCATAGATACACAATTAAAGCTGTTTTGTTACTATCTTTAAACGCTTTATTATCATTCACTTACAAAATCACGCTTTGTAATGAATTAATAATTTAGATTAAATTAAAAAATAATTATTTTTTATCGATTTTTTGATGATGATATAAATATCTTGGAGAATTTCCAATTAATTCAATATTTTCAGGTAACTTTATTTGAGGATAAAGTATCCCGGTACTGTCTTTAATTATTGAATCAAAATCTAGAACTGCAGATATATCAAGTACTGAAATCTTTGCCAACTCATCAACTCCGCCCCTCAAGGTTACTGCTATTAAGTTTGGACTTATTATACTTGATGCTGGAAGCGATCCTCTAATAATTTGAATTGGAACATCGTCTATTGTTATTTCAGCTTCTTGCTGTATCTCTGCGCTTATTCTTACTTTTTGTGGATACACATTAACTACATTTACCAAACTATCGAGTATATTCACTTCTGTAGAAAATGATTTATTCTTTTCGTCATATTCAGCAAATTGTGTAACCCACTTTTCTATCCTATTTACTACGTTTTCATTGCCATTTATTATCACATATTCAGGCTCTACCTTTATTCTACCTACGACAGTGAAACCATCTGCAGGCTTTACTGCTATATTTGGCAATATAGGTATTTTTTTCTGTATTATTTTGCCTGTAATAATTTGGATTGGTTTAGACCATATTTCAGTTGCTGTTACGTTCGATAATCCTTTAATACCTTTTTGAATTTCATTTTTATCTATAACAAATACAGAATCATCAATTTGATAATCAGTCAGATCTATCGTACAATTTTTCGAATTATTGAATAAAAACATATTGAACAAATGCCATCCGCTACCCTTGACGTTTACTCCTATAGATTGCTCCGGCTCTTGCTCTAGTGCTCGATTGACAGGCAATTTGATATAAAGTGGTAGCTCTACCGAACTTATAAATTCTGTATTAAGACTTGTGTATCCCCACAAAGCAACAGCAAAAAGCAATGATCCCCAAAAGCTTTTAGAATTGAGCCATCTCTTTGTTTTAAATACCTTCATCTTCACCTTTGTTTTTATTCATTACGCGACTTATTATAGTCGATTATTTCAAAAATAATATTTTATTGGGATTTATCCCCGTATTATATTTTTTTTTGTATGTTAAAGTCGAATTTATATCATAAACAAGTATTTCGCCATTTTCTTTGAATGATTTTGCATTAGCAACCCATAATTCCTTCCCATCTGGCGAGACTCCTAACGAATACCATATATCTTTTTGTTTTGGATTGATTATCAGATCTTTTATTCCTTTACTTTTGTCTCTTAGGTCTATATATGATATACCTTTTACACCTTCAGTATTTCCGTTTATAAAAAACAAAGTATCGCCGCTGGTTGATAAAGTGATATCACTAGCTCTTGTTTCCCATCGATTTACAATTGCTCCAGTCTTAGAATCGATTATCACAATTCCTCCAAGCGAATCCTTAAGCGAAGGTAGATTGTAATATGCAGTAATTATCTGATTTCTCTTTTTGTCTGCAATACATTCAATCAAATTCTTTCCTATAAACTTATTTGATGCTACCGATTCTCCATTATTCAATACCACATTGCTTAGTGTACCGGCTCCATTTAGGTGTGCATACAAATCCCCATATCCGGAATTAGCTACAAATAAATTATTATCCAAATTGCATATTCCTTCGGGATAAGGACCAGTTTCAATTATTCTATCACCAAGCTTCATACTACGAGGATTGAATCTTATAATTCCTCGTTTGAAAAGCAAACTAACATAAGCCGTGCTGTCATTTATTATCACTAACTTTCTGGGAGTGGAGTTTTCGGGTAATACCATTACTGCTATACTCTTGGAATTATTTTTATTGATTGCTTCGATTCTACCGGAAGTGGACATTACAACAAAGCAAGTATCTCCAAATTCGACAATATCCATAGCCAAATCGCCAAGATTCTTGCCGTTTTGCTGCTTGTAATAATCAATCACACTTTCGTTAGTTTCTTTATTGATAGAGCTAATCAAAGAATTATCCGAACCCCAAATTCCTTCGCACAATACAAGCACCTGTGGATTGCTGATAGTCGGTTCCTTTGGTTTGCTTGGCTCTTCAACGCAAGCTGCCAAAATAATTGACAAGAATAATATTACTAATACTTTTTTATACATTTTAATTACTTAAATTTGTAAAAATTACGATTGAAATTATTCGTTTTCAATTATGCAAATTAAGAAAAAAACTATAAAGTTTTTTATTTCAAAAATCGGATGGAATTAATGATTAATCTCTTTTCAAATAAAATTTTTAAGTCTGCTGCTATTGCAGTATTTTCTACTTTGATGCTATATTCCTGCGCAAATATTCAAGCACCTTCTGGCGGACCACAAGACAAAACACCACCTTCGATTGCAGAAGTTTCACCTGCCGATAAATCTATTAATTTTTCAAACAACTCTATTAATATTGTTTTTGATAAATATATGGAAAGAAGCAAGGTAATCGAAAACTTGCAGATTTCTCCCACCGCAGAAGCTGAATATTCTTGGAGTGGAAAAGAGCTTGAAATCGAATTTACTAAACCTCTCGAAGATAACACTACTTATTCTATAAGCTTAGGTACTGATTATACAGACATAAAAGGCAACAAACCTAATCAAGGTTTTAGCGTCATATTCTCTACTGGAAATTATATTGATTCTGGCATGATTGATGGTAAAATTATTAGTCCTAAACCCGAAGGTGCATACGTCTTTGCTTATAGACTCGACAACATCAACCCCGATACTCTCAGCCCTATGCGCAAAATTCCTGACTATAAAATTCAATTAGGTGCTAATGGCAACTTCGAACTCAAGGCTCTTAAAGATGGTACCTACAGACTGTTTGTTGTCAGAGACCAATTTAAAGATGGACTTGTGAATGAAAATTCTGATGCCTTTGCTTGTGCTACAAAAGACTTCATCGTTAAAGATGCCAAATCTTCGAGTGCGGTTTTCAGTTTAGGTGGCTTTATCGATAAAACTCCTCCAACTCTTTATTCTGCTGAAGCTATCAACCAAAAGTCTGTAATGATTTATTTTAGTGAAGCTATTGATTCGATCTACTTCAACAAAAACAATATTTATGTCTCAGATTCAGCAAAAACTACTGAATATAAAATCTCTAACATATTCCCTTTAAATGCTCAAAAAGGTATATTTGCTTTGCGTTTCGAACAGGCTTTAGCGCCTAAAACAAAGATGAAACTTAATATTTCGAATGGCAGCCAATCAGTTAGAGACACTTTGGGCAATCTTATGAACGATTCACTCGTTTCTGTTTATTTCTTCAGTTCAAACGATATCGATTCAGCAAAATTAAATTTAGTATATACTCCACTAAAAGATAGCAGCTCAAATATTCAAATTGATAAAGATTTAACTTGGATATTCGACAAAGACATTGATACCACAAATCTAAAAAATCACATAAAACTAGAAAATATTTCTAATGGAAAACTTATTGATTTTGATATTATAAATAATATATCCAATAGATTTAAAATATTACCAAAATATTCACTAGAATACAAAACAAATTATAAACTTAGTATCGATGCTTCTCAATTTATTAGCTATGATAAGTATAAATACAAAGATACTATACTTACCTATATATTCAACACCGAAGAAGCAAAAGCCGGTGCAGATGTACAAGGCAGGCTTATCGATTCGAGTGATTCCGATTGCAGCAAAGTGATTATTCTCGAATCCAAACTTAATGGCAGACAATTTATTGCAAAAGTCAACGAAAATGGTAGATGGAAGTTTTCTAATCTTTTAGCCGGACAATACTCTATCACAGTATTTTGCGATGAAAACAACAACATGAAATATGATTATGGCGATATCGAACCATTTAAATTTGCTGAAAAATTCTATCAAATTTCTACTGAGCTCAACGTTAGAGCTCGTTGGAATATCGAAGATTTTATAATCAAAATATCAAAATAGATATGGATGAACCAATAGTCCTAAAACGCAAAAAATTAGTCTTTGAAGATAATTCAATTGGCTTAAAAAGCTTTTTGAAATTTTCTTTGGCTAAAGCTTTAAATGTTTATGAAATCAACTACAACTCGACTGTATTGTCGCTCAGTGAAGAAGCTGTTCACGACATCAGAGTGTCTATGAGGAGATTAATTGTCATACTTAACTTTTTGAGTTTTAATTTCAAATCCATATATGCACTTAAAATCAAAAAGGATATTAAAAAACTATTTGACCGACTATCAAAATTACGCGACAATCAGGTTATTCAATTAGAATTATCCATTTACATTGAAGAATTTCCATTCATTTCTCAAATAATTACAATTCTTCAAAACAAAGAAATCGACTATATAGAAAAGATTGAAAGCACTCTACCTAATTATTCACCTACCATTTATTCCGGATGGGTATATTTTCTTATTCAAGAGATAGATAATATGAATTTTGATTTTGGATTTGATTTAGCACTGGATTTTGTTGATTTCAATTACAAAAACTTACTTGACTCATATTCACTAATCAACATTCAAGATCCTAGTTCTATTCACAACACAAGAATAGCTTTCAAAAAATTCAGATATAGTATAGAAATGCTGCTTCCTGCCTATGAAACAAAGAAAAAAAAGGTGAAAATTTTGAATCAGATACAAACTTTAATGGGAAAAATACAAGACTTATCTGTTTTGATTAACGAGTTAAATTCTATTCAAGAAGATGTTGATTTCGAAATAAGGCATTTAATTAATAAATTCAATAGAGAATCTGATCTAGCAATTAATGAATTCATCGAAAACTCAAATATTATTGAAAATATATGGTTTCGCGAAGAAAAACTTCCTTAATTATTGATTCTTTCCCAATACAACTTCTTCCACTTTCTTGATTCCACTCGATTTATCATTTACACTTCGCTGTCTCTTACTTCTTTACTTTGTGCAACTTTGTGCGAAACTTTGTGTAACTTTGTGCTCCTTCTTCGCTTGCTCTTGATTTTGATTCAACACTAGCAGAATTCCTTTTGATACATATTATTATAATCATAGTTACATTTTTATTCTTTAAATTATGTTACTTTGTTATCCAATTTCTTATATCTTTTACTTTCTCTTCGTAGATTTAAATAAAACAAAAATGAAGAAAGGATCACAAAGGACACTAAGTTATTACACAAAGGACACTAAGTTTTAAAAGGCAGAATTCAGATATATCTTCTTTACTTTGTGTAACTTTGTGCTCCTTCTTCTGACTTTGATTCCACTCGATTTATCATTTACACGCCACAGACTCTTACTTCTTTACTTGTGGCACTTCTTCTGCTTTGGATTCAATTGTACCAAGAAAAAAAAACGGCTTGCGAGTATATCCCACAAGCCCTTTGAGAAGAGAATGCATCTAAAATCAGAACATAGAAGTTTTCTTTGCAGTAATAATACTAGTCCCAAATTCAGTATTAATTCTCACAATATCTTGAAACCAAGCTTCTTTTAGCATAATCCAAACATCAGTCTCGGTATAAGCATCACCACTAACTGTATTCACAAGCATACTAAGAGCAAGCATAGAGTTTTGCACAGGATAGACTCTATCATCCTCGATTATCGGTTGATGAATAACAATAGTACCACCCCTATTCATAGAATCATAAATTCTTTGTAGCAGATTGATATTATCCCAAATTGAAAAATAATAACAAACATTGGATAAAATCACCATATCATACCCACTACCAAAATCATCAATAGTGAAATCACCTTCCAAAGTATTAACTTTACTCAAAACAGATTCTTTTTCGAGCAATCTTTTGGTTTGTTTAATTACCTTTGGGTAGTCGTAGGCATAAACATCAACTGATGGATTTTCCTTAGCTATTAGAGCAGAATAAATTCCAGAACCACAGCCCAAATCAAGGACTTTTTTTACAGAATTAAATTTTAAAAGCTTGATTACATCAGGAGCTTCGTGAAGAGCCTGCCAATGTTGAGAATTAACAAATTCTTCTACCCATTTATCGCTTTTATCATTAATAGACTGATATGTAATAGGTCCGCCAGATTTGATAGAACCAG
>JAUQWR010000495.1 GCA_030835065.1 Candidatus Kapaibacterium sp. | reverse complement strand
TTCAATACCAGAAGTACCCATAGTTTTTTGCATTATCCAAGCCATACCATAAACAATCTTCTGCATAATACCAAAGTGATAAAGCACATTGACAAATGCAGAAAAGAATACGATTGTTACAGTTACTGTTATCGCAAATTGAAATCCAAATGTTTGAGACCAGGCAGGTAAAGTCACATTACCAAACAAAAATTCTGCGCTTTTTGAGCCATAACCTAAGAATACAGTAATTTGATCGCCTACCCATTGAAAGAACTGTATGCCAAATGGTACGTATAATACAAAGAATCCAAGTGTAAATTGAAGAATCATTCCCCAAATAACAATTCTAAATGGAAATTTCTTTTTATCTTCAGACATAAGCCATACTACAAGAAGTACGACTACAATACCTAAAATACTTAATAATTTTTGTAATATCATATTTTACTCTACTGTAACACTTTTTGCTAAATTTCTTGGTTGATCTATTGTTCTATCTAATTCTAATGCCATATAATAAGCCAATAATTGTAAAGGAATTACTGAAAGAATTGGAGTAAGCATAGGAATAGTTTCAGGAATATAAATAACATGATTGGCTACTCTGGCTATTTCAGTATCACCTTCGTTGGCAATTGCAATAACTTTGCCTTTACGGGCACGAACTTCTTCAATATTCGATATGATTTTATGATAGATTTCGTCATGAGTTGCGATAAATACCACTGGCATATTTTCATCAATAAGGGCGATAGGACCATGCTTCATTTCTGCTGCAGGATAACCTTCGGCATGTATATAAGAAATTTCTTTTAATTTCAGGGCACCTTCTAGTGCAACCGGAAAATTATATCCACGACCCAAGTATATGAAATTTTTAGCAGACGAATACTCTTTTGCAATTGCTCTGATTTCATCTGAATGATCAAATATTGATTTTATCTTATCAGGTATTTGAAGAATTTCTTGTGCAATTTTTTTGCCATCGAGCTGCGATAAATTCTTCATTCTCCCTAGATATAAAGCTAAAAGTGATAAAACAGCAAGTTGTGATGTAAATGCTTTGGTAGATGCTACTCCAATTTCTGGTCCTGCATGTATATAAATACCGGCATCAGTTTCTCTTGCTATGGATGAGCCAACAACATTGACAATGCCAAGCACAGTACAACCTTTTTGTTTGGCTTCATGAACTGCAGCAAGAGTATCAGCAGTTTCGCCACTTTGAGAGATTGCAAATACAACATCATCTGGATAAAGCACAGGATTTCTATATCTAAATTCAGAAGCATATTCAACTTCTACAGGAATGCCTGCAAGTTGCTCTATCATATATTCACCAACCAAACCAGCATGCCAGGAAGTACCGCAAGCAGTGATGATAATGCGTTTAGCATTTCTTAATTTTTCGCTTACTACACTTAAGCCGCCAAGTTTTATGTTGCCTTTATCAGCTAACAAACGACCAGTGAAAGCATCTTGGATAGTAGTAGGCTGCTCAAATATTTCTTTAAGCATGAAATGCTCATATCCGCCTTTTTCAAGCTGTTCGATATTAAATTCAATCTCGTGAATAGTATTTTTTGTAGCTTTATTATCGATAGTTTTAGTAGTAAATCCATCTTTACTAATAATAGCCATTTCATTATCCGATAGGTATATAACTTGCTTGGTATATTGAATAATAGCAGTTGCATCTGAAGCAAGAATATACTCGTCATCTCCAACACCAAGCACCATAGGGCTACCGCGGCGTGCACCAATAATTTTCTCCGGTTCGGTCTTGGATAAAACAAGCAAACCAAATGTGCCGACCACTTCTGAAAGGGCTAATCTTACAGCATGCTCTAAATCATTTGTCTTTTCGTATAAAGCACCAATATACACAGCTAAAACTTCTGTATCAGTATCGCTTTTAAATGTATAACCACTTTGAATAAGACCCTGCTTTAGAGACATATAATTTTCGATAATACCATTGTGGACTATCGATATATTACCACTATTATCGGAATGTGGGTGGGCATTGATATCATTTGGAAAACCATGAGTAGCCCAGCGAGTATGTGCAATCCCAATAGTCGAATCGAAACTGCTTTCGTCAACTAAAGATTCCAATTCAGATACTTTTCCTTTTTTCTTTAAAGTAATTAAATCATCGTTTTCTAAGACACAGATGCCAGCCGAGTCATATCCTCGGTATTCCATCCTTTTTAGTCCGTTCATCAATACATTGATTACTTTACGATTTCCAATATAACCAACTATACCACACATATATTCGACCTATATATTTCAGTTAATTTTTTACTAATATTTAAAATTATAACTGAGCAAAATACAAATAATTATTTTGAAAAAAAACAATAAAACTCAATTCTATACTTATTTTTTTATGGAATTTATTAACATATTATTTTTAATAAGATTAATTAATCTTGATTTAGTAATTTAGTATTTAAAAATGTGTGCTAAAATGTTTGTACAGACAACAAAAGAAGAAATGAAAGTCAATAATATCAAGCAATTTGATATTATTTTAGTCAGTGGTGATGTCTATATTGATTCGCCTTACGATGGTATTGCAGTTGTCGCTAAACATCTAATTAAAAATGGATTTAAAGTAGCAATAATTTCTCAACCTGGTTTAGATAATGATTCCGACTTATTAAGATTGGGTGAACCTAAGCTATTTTGGGGAGTTAGTGCCGGAGCTGTCGATTCTATGGTTGCAAACTACACAGCCAGCAAGAAAAGAAAAAAATCCGATGATCTTACTCCTGGTGCAATAAACAACAAGCGGCCCGATAGAGCTATAATAAAATATACTAATGCTATTCAAAGATTTTCACAAAATAAGACTATCGTAATTGGTGGAATAGAAGCAAGTTTGAGAAGAATTGCTCATTATGATTATTGGGATAATAAAGTAAGGCGCTCAATTTTATTCGATTCTAAAGCCACTTGTTTAGTATACGGAATGGGCGAGAAGCAAATTCTCGAAATTGCTAATAGAATTAATGAATCAAATTTCGATTTTTCTGATATCAGAGGAATTTGCTATATTTCAAATTCACCTAAAGAGTCCTTTATCGAGTTAGATTCTTTCGAAGATGTTACTAAAGATAAAGTAAAATTTATTAACGCATTTAATGAATTTTATAAAAATAATGATCCTTTAAATGCTCAAGGATTATATCAAAAACATGCTGATAGATATTTGATACATAATCCTCCAGCATTTCACGAAAGCACTGATGAGCTTGATTCATATTATGAACTAGACTTTGAATATGATGCTCATCCATT